>NZ_JACJEW010000010.1:0-130528 GCF_014164315.1 Pseudoalteromonas sp. SG44-1 | reverse complement strand
AATAAAGCGCTAACTGCGTTATAATTTTTTCAAGTAGAACAACTACATGTCAAAATTTACGCCTTGTTATCACTGTATTTATCTGTCGCTATAAATGGTCAGTAACTTAACACGATTGGTATAATAAACAGGAGGAGCTAATCGAGGTGAGAGTCTGTGCTAATTGCAGACCACAAAAAGCAAAAAACCAGTAACATCGCTGTTACTGGTTTTTATAAGATGGTGCGGTTGGGGGGACTTGAACCCCCACGCCCGAAAGCACTACCCCCTCAAGGTAGCGTGTCTACCAATTCCACCACAACCGCATTGTTAAAGCTTTCGCTTTAGGTGTTAAACATATGATTTATTTGAGGATGATAAATCGTTTAACGATACTTTTAATAAGTATTAATTTGGTACGTCAGATTTCTCTTTCGTTGATGTTACTGGAACATCATCAGCTGCAGGAGCAATTGTTTCAACTGCTGGTGCTGCTTCTAGGTTTTCCCACTCATCAGTCTTTTTTATCTGACCTGCAGTTAAGTTACCTAGTACAATACTTAGCACAAAGAAAACACTGGCTAAGATTGTAGTTGTTTTTGTCATAAAGTTACCTGCACCTGACGAACCGAAAACGGTTGCAGAGGCACCAGCACCAAATGATGAACCCATGTCTGCGCCTTTACCTTGTTGAATTAAAACCATACCAACAAGCGCTAAAGCAACAACTAAATAAACTACTAATAAAATTTCGTACATCTTATACGGTCCCTTTTGCACTTTCGCAGATTGCAGTAAATAACTCTGCTTTTAGACTAGCGCCACCAATCAGGCCGCCGTCTATATCTGGTTGTGCAAATAATAATTCGCTATTTTTTTCATTTACGCTGCCACCATAAAGAATGGTCAGCCCTTGTGCTAAATCACTACTGTTAGCAGCAATTTTATCACGGATAAATTTGTGCACATGTTGTGCTTGTTCAGGCGATGCAGTCTTACCTGTGCCAATGGCCCAAACGGGCTCGTATGCTATCACAGAATCTTTCAGTGCTGCTAGACCTAATTTATCAATTACTGCATCAATTTGTGCAGCAACGACTAATTCAGTTTGACCTTGTTCGCGTTGCTGTTCACTTTCACCAACACATAAGATAGGTGTTAAACCCACTTGTTGTGCACGAGCAAACTTAGCTGCAACAGTGTCATTACTTTCGCCGTAGATACTACGACGTTCAGAGTGACCAACTAAGGTATATTGGCAACCTATATCTTTAATTAATTGCGCATCAACTTCACCAGTAAATGCACCCGGTTCATTTTCAGAAACCGTTTGTGCCCCAGTTGTTACACCTGTTGCTGTTAGCATAGGTAACAATGGGTAAGGTGGAAATACCACAACGTCTATCTGATCTGATTTTACGTTGTTGATAGCGTCAGATAATTGCTGTACTAACTCTTTCGAGCCGTTCATTTTCCAATTGCCTGCGACCATTGGCTTGCGTATTGCCATTTTTCCACTCCACATTAGAAAGCGGGCGAGATAGTAACTCGACTCGCCCAAAGTTACAAGAGGTTATTGTTCTTAATCAGTTTGTTTGCTCATAGATTCGACAACTGCAGCAATTTTTTGTGCACTATCAAGGACTATTTTCTCTTCTTCGGCTTCTACCATCACGCGAACAACCGGCTCAGTGCCAGATTTACGTAATAACACACGGCCTTTACCAGCAAGTTGTTTTTCAACATCAGCAACCGCAGCAATAACCTCTGGTGCAAGTGTTGGATCTGTGCCCGCTTTATAGCGCACATTAATCATCTTCATCGGGTATTTAACAAACCCTGCGCCAAGATCTTTTAGCGTACGATTTTGCGCCACCATAGCAGCCAAAACTTGTAGGCTTGAAATGATGCCATCACCGGTGCTGATCAAATCCAGATTCAATACATGCCCTGAGCTTTCACCGCCGATTTTCCAGCCTTTTTCTTGTAGTAATTCCATTACATAACGGTCACCCACTTTACTGCGAGCAAACTCAATACCTTTCGCTTTAAGCGCGTTTTCAAGACCCATATTAGACATTACCGTGCCAACAACACCACCGCCTAACATGTCATCATTGGCAGCTTGGCAGGCAATAATATAAACAATATCATCACCATCAAAGACACGGCCATTGTGATCAACCATCATTACACGGTCGCCATCACCATCATAGGCAATGCCGACATCAGCATTATGTTCTAATACTTTGCGTTTTAATGCATCAACATGGGTCGCACCGCATTCTAGGTTGATGTTTACACCATTTGGCTCGCAAGCATGGCTAATTATCTGCGCGCCTAATTCACGCATTACTGATGGTGCGATATGATAAGTTGCACCATTGGCACAATCTAATACAATCTTTAAACCTTCTAACGACAGGCCTTGTGGGAATTGGCTTTTACAAAACTCAATATAACGGCCATCAGCGCTTTCTAAACGGCGGGCTTTACCTAGCTTATCAGATGCTACACAGGTCATTGGTTCATCAAGCATTGCTTCAATTTGTAGCTCAACTTCATCAGCTAACTTCAAACCTCGGCCACAAAAAAACTTAATGCCGTTGTCATGATATGGGTTATGAGATGCACTGATCACAATTCCAGCTTCAGCACGAAATGTTTGCGTTAAATATGCAACGGCTGGCGTCGGCATCGGGCCAAGTAATACCACATCGATACCTGCGGCGATCAAACCCGCTTCAAGTGATGTCTCTAACATATAACCAGAAATGCGAGTATCTTTACCAATAATGACTTTCTTAGTGCCATTTTTTGATAGTACCTTGCCTGCAGCCCAACCTAATTTAAGTGCAAATTCTGGTGTAATTGGGTATTCACCTACCATGCCACGTACACCATCGGTGCCAAAATACTTTCTTTCTTTCATTTTTAAATTCCTTGTTCGCAAGCTTGCCACACGCCAAGCACATCTGCGGTTTCTTTTACATCATGTACACGAATAATTTTTGCGCCATTTTGCGCTGCAATTAATGCCCCTGCTAAACTGCCAGCAAGGCGCTCGTTTGTTTGTCTATTTAATAAGTTGCCAATCATTGATTTGCGCGATAGTCCTGCTAAAACAGGTAAACCAAAGTGGTTAAATTCATTAAACCGCGCCAGTAATTGGTAGTTGTGACTGAGGGTTTTACCAAAGCCAAACCCGGGGTCTAAAATAATTTGCTGGCGCTGAATACCCGCTGTTTCACAGGCATTGATCCGCTGTACAAAAAAATCATTTATATCACTGAATAAATCATCGTAATGTGGAGAGTTTTGCATACTTCGAGGTTGGCCTTGCATGTGCATTAAACACACCGCAACGTCTGGATACTGAGCAACTGTTGCCAGTGCGTTTGGCTCTTGTAAAGCACGCACATCATTAACAATATCAGCACCAGCTAGAATAGCTTGACGCATTACTTCACTTTTACTGGTATCAATCGAAATGATGCAATCATTAACGGCGCTATCACTGTGGGCACGAATTGCCTCGATTGCGGGTATTACTCTGGCTAATTCATCCTCAAGGCTAACATCAGGCGCACCAGGACGTGTTGATTCGCCACCAATATCTAATATGGTAGCACCATCTGCGAGTAACTTTTGAGCTTGTATGACAGCGCTGTCTGTTTGATAGTAGCGCCCACCATCTGAAAAAGAGTCAGGAGTGACATTCAAGATCCCCATTATAACTGGGGTGTCGAGGTGTAAACTGCGACCTCTAGGTAACTTAACTGTGGTCATCTATCACCTTCAATACATCCATTGCATTGATATATATACTTTATTTAACCAGTTACAAAAAAGCCCCGACAATCGGGGCTTTTCGTTTAGCTATTTTAACTGTTATTCAGCTTTATCATCAAGATTTGTTTCATCTTTTTGAGCTGGCTTGTCGTCTTTTTCAGCAACTGGCTCTGCTTTGCTCTCTTCAACTGCTGGTTTTTTATCAGCAGTATCACGGCGGTCATGCGCATCACGTGGTTCACGTACAGGCTGACGTGCCATTAGATCATCAATTTGCTTAGCATCAATCGTTTCATATTTCATTAATGCATCTTTCATTGAATGCAGAATATCAATATGATCTTTCAAGATTTGCTCAGCGCGTTGATAGTTGCGATCTGAGAACAAACGAACTTCAGCATCAATTACTTTTGCCGTTTCATCCGACATGCTCATGGCACGACCACCGCCGCCACCCATGTACATCTCATTTTGATCTTCAGCGTATAGTAATGGCCCTAATTTTTCACTTAGGCCCCACTGTGTAACCATTTTGCGCGCAATGTCAGTAGCACGTTCAATATCGTTACTAGCACCGGTAGTTACTTTATCTTCACCATAAATCAGTGCTTCAGCAATTCGGCCACCATATAAGCTTGAAATCATAGATTCCAATAGCTCTTTAGAGTGACTAACACGGTCTTGCTCTGGTAAATACATCGTTACACCAAGGGCACGGCCACGTGGAATAATCGATACTTTATAAACAGGATCGTGCTCTGGTACGATGCGGCCAACAATTGCATGTCCGGCTTCATGATACGCAGTCATTTCTTTTTCTTTCTCGCTCATCACCATGGTCTTGCGCTCTGCGCCCATCATGATTTTATCTTTAGCAGCATCAAATTCAGCCATGCTAACAACACGTTTATTACCACGTGCAGCATATAGAGCCGCTTCATTGACTAAGTTTGCTAAATCAGCACCAGAAAATCCAGGTGTACCACGCGCAATAACAGAAGCTTCTACGTTATCGCCTAATGGCACTTTTCGCATATGTACTTTAAGGATCTGTTCACGGCCACGGATATCAGGTAAGCCAACCACTACTTGACGGTCAAAACGACCAGGACGAAGTAATGCTGGATCAAGTACATCTGGGCGGTTAGTCGCGGCAATAACGATAATACCTTCATTGCCTTCAAAGCCATCCATCTCTACTAGCATTTGGTTAAGTGTTTGCTCACGCTCATCGTGACCACCACCCATACCTGCGCCACGTTTACGGCCTACGGCATCAATTTCATCGATAAAGATGATACATGGCGCTGCTTTTTTCGCTTGTTCAAACATATCTCGAACACGCGAAGCACCCACACCAACAAACATCTCAACAAAGTCTGAACCTGAAATCGTAAAGAATGGTACTTTTGCTTCACCAGCAACGGCCTTAGCAAGTAAGGTTTTACCCGTACCTGGAGGACCAACCATTAATACGCCTTTAGGAATACTACCGCCAAGTTTTTGGAATTTAGATGGATCACGTAAGAAATCAACAAGCTCTGTTAGATCGTCTTTAGCTTCATCACAACCGGCAACATCTGCGAAGGTGGTTTTAATTTGGTCTTCACTCATTAAGCGTGCTTTACTCTTGCCAAACGACATAGCACCTTTGCCACCGCCGCCTTGCATTTGACGCATGAAGAAAATCCATACCCCAATTAGTAATAACATTGGGAACCATGAAATTAAGATGCTCGCTAAGAATGATTGCTCTTCTGGCTTCACACCTTTTACATTCACATCACTTTTTAATAAGTCATTAAGAATGTCTTTATCATAAATAGGCATGATCGTTTGAAAGCGATCGCCATTGGTTTTAGTGCCAGTAATTGTGCCACTGGTACTTTCGATTGCCACTTCTTGTATAGCGCCACTTCGGGCATCTTTTACAAATTGACTGTAACTAGTTTGACGGTCTGTTTGATCGCCACCATTAAAGCTCTGAAATACTGACATTAGCACAACTGCAATGACCAGCCAGAGTATTAGATTTTTCGCCATATCGCTCAAGGGGTTAACCTCTTGTATCCAATTAATTTAAATTCAACTAAACGCCTGACAACTGTACTACAGTTTGTAGCCTGTCGCTACTATATATACTTCACGTGATCGCGCACGTGAGGCGTCGGGTTTACGGATTTTTACAGTTTTAAAGCTATCACGCACTGTTTTTAAGAATTCATCAAAGCCTTCACCTTGGAATACTTTAACAACAAATGCACCATTTTTCTTTAAAACTTGGCTACACATATCTAATGCTAATTCCACTAAATACATGCTTCCAGCTTGGTCAACGGAGCTATTACCACTCATGTTTGGTGCCATATCAGAGAGCACCACATCAACATTTTTACCATTAATGCGATTTAATAACGCATCTAAAACAGCTTCTTCTCGGAAATCTCCTTGCAAAAAATCAACGCCGGCCAATGAATCCATAGGTAATATATCACAAGCGATCACCTGCCCTTTATCGCCTACTTTTTCTGCTAAATACTGTGACCAGCTTCCCGGCGCAGCTCCCAAATCAACAACAGTCATGGCTGGGCGTAGTAATTTATCTTTATTTTGGATCTCGTCGAGTTTAAAAATCGCACGAGAGCGCCAACCTTTCTTTTGTGCCTCGTGAACATAAGGATCATCAAAATGTTCCTTCAACCATCGCTGTGAACTGGCCGAAAGTTTCTTATTCGTCATAAATTAACACGCAACTAATTAGTAATATTCTCTAGATGGCGTTAGAATACCCTTAATTCAAGCCATATTCAGCAAAATTTGTAACAACATGAAATTATCGAACAAACAAAAGCAGTTTTTAAAAGGTCAAGCACACTCTCTAAAACCAGTTGTACTTCTTGGTTCTAACGGTTTAACTGAAGGTGTATTAGTTGAAATTCAAAGCGCTCTAGAAATCCACGAACTTATTAAAGTAAAAGTACCTACTGATGATCGTGAGACTAAAGCACTGATTTTTGAAGCTATTATTCGTGAAACCGGTGCTGAGAAATTACAGTCAATCGGCCACACCCTTGTGCTTTATCGCCAAAGCGAAGAAAAGAAGATCCAATTACCACGTAATTAATTTTCTATTCCGCTATAAAAAAACCAGCAATTGCTGGTTTTTTTATATCTGCGACGCAACTGCAATAAATTGTAAATAAATATATTACATTGCTCAAAAATTCATCTTCATATCACTCAACTGATAACCTTGCGCTTCGCTTTGTAAGATAAAATAGCGGTTAAATTCAGTTTCAGGCATCTTTTCAACATCTATTTGCGCTATTAATTTTGCCAATTCTGCCGTGGTATTACTATGGCCTACAATCACCACTACGCCATCTTGCGCTAAAACAGTGTGTTTAAATGCGGCTAAGTCACGAGGGTCGTAGCTTTGAATTGTAATATTAAAATGTTCAGCAATAGGAGTTGCGGTCTCGATAGTGCGATTATAGTCCGTACTAAAAACTGCTGTTGGCTGGACTTTACTAAGCAGACTCACTAACTGCTGCGCCCGTTGCTTGCCGGCATCCGTAAGATGGGGATCGTTGCCTGTTAATTTTTCACTATGGCGAAACAAAAAAATACTTTGCGGTGCTGCTGTTAAATTCGCAGTAAACAGTAATATTACGCTCGCTAAAATATAGTTCATTTGTCTTCCTCTTTATACATTGCTAGTTGTTGTGAGCGTTTGAATAGCAACACACGATCAATAAACTCTGTCGTTAATTCATTAATGATACCGGTTTCGGCGTTAAGGATCAGACTGAAACCTATGTTTAAGTGCGGTATTACTACAAGGTCACTGCGATATCCTTGCACCCAGCCGCTATGATAGTAAATGGTTTCATTATCATATTCGTAAACCCGCCAGCCTAAGCCATAATAGGCCTCGCTAAGGTGCTTTTTCCACACTCGACGCCGTAACTCTTTTTTTGTATGCGTATAAGGACGAGTTTGACTGGCTAGCACTGCACTGGATAATACCGTTGGGTAATATCCTAACTGCGCTTTTAACCAAATAGCCATATCACTGGCACTAGCATTAACGCCGGCTGCGGGAAGTACCTTGTAATAATTTTTTTTCAATTTTGCGGTATGCCAGCGTTTGCGCCCTCTTACATGGGGATGAGCATAATTATCATCTGTTACCATCGCTGTATAACCCAGGCTTGCATCATTCATATTTAATGGTGAAAATATAAATTCACTCATCCACCGAGAGTAATCCAATTTAGTACTGCTTTTGATCACTTCAGCAATTAAGCTAAACATCACATTTTGATAGCCATAGCACTGCCCTGGTTGGCAGATAGGTTCAACACTCAACAACTTTTGCACTATATCAGGGTAACTCATTCTTGATTCAATCAAGTTATCATACGCATTAGGTACTAAACCGCTGGAGTGACTGAGTAAGTGAAAAACTTTTAAATTATTTTTGTAATCCGTATTGGCGAAGGCTGGAATAAATTTACTGACAGGGTCGTCTAAAGCAAACTTCCCCTCATTGGCTAACTTTGCACTGAGTGAGCCTGCAAACGTTTTAGATACCGATGCTAAGCGAAACCGAGTATGGGCATTGACTGCTAAGCCCTTATTTAGCTTTGTTACCCCAAACCCTTGTATATGCGTATCATCAGGGCCATTAACTATCGACAACGCAGCCCCTGGGATCCCTTTGCTTTTTAATTTATGTTCGAGATGTTGTGTATAATCATTGACAAATTCTTGCCACTGTTGCTTGCTGGCATGAACCTGCGATTGAAATAAAACTAACGTGATAACGAAAAAAAAGGAGTTGATTAACGACACAAAAGGCTTCATTTTTTATTATTTTTATCTAGATTAAGACATTCTTAGCTTTATAATACCATGAAGTTTTATTAAGACTAACGTACAATATTCCGATTATCGAGCTTTCAAAGGGTTTTAAAGTGTTCATACGTTATTTATCAATAGTTTTTTTTACTTTCATTACAACGGCCTGTGTCACTGCGCCGCCACCTGCTGCGCCTTTAGAAATGCCACTCAAACCGCAATTAAAAAGCCAAAGCTATCAAGTAGCCTATGAAACCGAACATGCTTCACCGAAAGTAAAATCAGTACAATTACCAGCGCATAAAATTACTCGTAACCAAACTGTGCAAGTTATTGCCGATAAAGCAAGTGTCACGGATACCCTATTTAAACAAATAACTGATGCATTAACGACTATGAACTTACGTGTCGTTGATCAAGGCAATAGTGATTATACCCTAGCTATACACCAGCTAGAGCTCAACTTTATTGAAGATACTGAATATCAAATACAACCACCGAATAAAGCGTATCCTTTATTTGCGCAAATAACACAACTGTATCCGATCCAACAATGCTCAACCATCAATGCAGAGGTTAGCATGCGCCTGATCCATCGTGCATCAGGTGATGTAGTGTGGTTTGGAAAATCCTCAATCGACAGTGCAAGCTTCCACCGCGAACCACTTATTTACAGCTTCAGTGATGAACAAGTGATCAGTAATGAGCTTGAAGTAGCCACTTTTATCCATCAACAAAATACTGAGCAAGCACGTCTTGCCCGTGCCAATCAAGAAGTCAGTATACCAAGCTATAAAACCATTTCTAAAATGACCAGTTTAGCTAAACTTCAAGGACCGTGTAATCGCACTGAAGTGAGTGCTCTAACACCGATGATGCACTATTATCTGAGTAGTATTTTGATCGATAAAATTAAAGTACACTAAGTTCATGTCTGCAGAATGACTACTGGCTACAATTTTTTACAGATCAAAGGAACTCTTTGACAATATAATACACTTAACAACTGCTTAATTTATTTGGATCATGGATGCAACGTAAACAACACACTCTACAGAAACTACTGTTATTACTGATCAGTGTGGGTTTATGGAGCACCTCTAGCAATGCCAGCAATCGCTATTATGCTGATAATACCTTAGAGCCTACCTCAGGCTTTGCTTGGGATTGGAGCGCGGGTGCGGGCTATTATGTTGAAGATTCTTATTTAGTTGGAATGGATTCTTACAGTGACGGCCTAGAACTTGATATTAACCTTGCTATTTCTTACGAACGCTTTTATTTAGATATTGATCATAGCCAACTCAGTGGCGGCATTATTATTGGTTATAGCATCATCAATAAGTATGATTGGGATCTTGATATTCTTGGCACTAATATGCAAGCTGGGTTTGATGAAACAGGACTCGACTTTTATAGCAGTGGAGTGGTGTCAGAACTTAAAGGAATACGAAGCCGAAAAAGTGACTTTGATACTGGCTTACGCCTTACCCGCCGCTTTGAAAACTCACAAATCTCTTTTGAATACTTACATGACATTTCCAGTGCTCATAATGGCTGGGTTGTAAATAGCTTTTTTAGTCATATTTTACCATGGCAAAACTGGGAGTTTCGCACCGGTGTTGGTATCAGCGCTTACTCAGCTGATTTCACCAATTACTATTTTGGCATTACAACAGAGGAAGCCACCGCTACTCGTGCGGTCTATCAAACAGACACCGCAATGAGTATGATTTTTGAATTCCACGCCGAGTACCCACTCAATCAACACTGGGTATTTTTAGGTGGCTGGCTATCTACCTGGTTTTCAAATGAAATTTCCAACAGTCCCATTGTATCTCAGGATTATCAGCATAAAGCCATGGTAGGCGTGCGCTATGTATTTTAAAACCACAGTAATTTTATTACTGTTACTTAACACTAAGCCGTTATTGGCCGATGGCGAAGAACCGCACGACAGTAGTTTAATTGCATTGCCCGATACCTGTGTTGCACTGCGAGAAGGACGCAGCTGCTATGCTGATATTGAGTTAAGCTGGCAACAAACTAGCATCGGTAATTACTGTTTACGTGATGCAACATCGAAGCATATTATGCAATGCTGGCTTAGACAAAATAGCGGGAAGTTAAATTATGCTTTTGATTCTGTTGAAAGCATTTCATTTGAGTTAATAAACAGCGATACCGGTAAGATCATTGCATCAAAACAAGTACAGTTGCAATGGGTGTATCAAAATCGCCAAAAGAAACGCCGCTGGCGGCTTTTTTAAAACGAGATAAAGCATGAATAATTACGGCACAATATTACTTGTTGAAGATGACGGCTCTTTAGCCCAGTGGGTGGCAGAGTATTTAACTGAGCAAGGCTACACAACTCATATTTGTGAGCGAGGCGACCAAGTTGTCAGTCATGTAAAAGAGCTCAAGCCTGACTTAATTTTACTCGACATTATGCTCCCCGGCCAAGACGGTATTAGTGTCTGTCGTGAACTACGTCAATTTTACCAAAGCCCTATTATTATGCTAACCGCTCGAGACGAAGAAATGGACGAAGTGATTGGTCTTGAAGTCGGTGCCAGTGATTATATAATGAAACCGGTCAGGCCGCGTGCATTACTAGCGCGGATCAAAGCGGCGCTGCGCGCCAATAACGATAATTCGGAGTCGCAAGCGGATGATACCATTATTCAGGTAGGCTCTTTAAAAATTGATACACAATCTCGCAATGTTTTTATTAATGATATTGATCAAGGGGTATCCAGCGCTGAGTACTTATTACTGCATTATTTAGCCTGTAACGCAGGGCAAGTTGTGTCGCGAGATGCTGTATTCAAAGCAACCAAGGGCCGTGAATATGATGGCCTTGATCGCAGTGTCGATGTGCTCATTTCTGCGCTGCGTAAAAAATTTAATGATGATCCCCAGCAACCTGAAAAAATTAAAACAATTTGGGGGCGAGGCTATTTACTCGTCGCAAGCGCTTGGTGATCGCCGCTAAGGTATACTGGCGAACGCTATGAAAAAGTTTTATCTTTCCTTATTAGCCAGTGCCCTGCTCTCGATTGTGATATTAGGTTGGTTAATTGATGCTTTTAGTCAGCAAACTCATACCTCGCAGGATGAGTTTGGCTTTCAAAGTAAACTTTTAATGGGCTTCAGCCAGCAAATTGCCAGCCAACCCTTCATGCAAAGAGCAGACTACACCGCCTTACTTGCACAACAGTTTTCGTTGGGATTAAGTTATCGAGCCACGCAATCTTTAGCGCTGCCACCATCACTGCTAGAAGAGATCAATGCTGAAGGCGGACTGATTTTAGAAGATCAAGAAGGGTATTACCTACTCTACAGTAATGATTTGCTTGCGCCTTTTCATCTTAAATTACGTTTAGAAAAACCCCACGAACAAGATCAACAAAATGATATGTTACTTACCTTAATGTTTTACGCTGGGTTATGTGTGTTTATGGGGTTTATTATTGCACCATTAGCTAAACGACTAGGCGTGGTTAATGACGCAGCTAAAAAGTTTGCCAGTGGCGACTTACATGCTCGCATTCGGGTATCCCATTTCACTTACATTAAAGATGTTGAGCTTACTTTTAACCGCATGGCAAGCCAGATCGAAAAATTACTCGATGAAAATAAACTGATGGCCTCGAGTTTATCTCATGATATACGCACCCCCATTGCCTGCCTACGATTTGGCTTAGATGCGGCACTAGATAGTCATAGCGAAGAAAAAATAAAACATTATTTAAATCGTATGGAAGCTGATTTAGACCAAATGGAATCAATGTTGAAAAGTTATTTAGCATTTGCCACGCTTGAGCAAAAAGCCAACCAACTGACCTACTCACACACTGAGTTAAACAGCTACCTAAGCACCCTAATACAACAACTAGAGCCTAAGTTAATACAGCAACAACTTGATTTACAACTTATCTGTCATGATAATTCTCATATTTATGCAGATTTACACTGGTTAGCACGCGCAATCACTAATCTGCTTAGCAATGCCTGTGACTTTGCCAAACAAAAAATTATTCTCACAGCATCAATGAAAGAGCAAACACTGATAATCACTGTTGAGGATGATGGTCCAGGTATCGAAGAGCAAAATTGGCACAAAGTTTTTAGTCCTTTTTTTCAAGAACAGAGTCATCGCAATCGAGCCGATCAAAGTTATGGCCTAGGACTTGCCATAGTAGCTAAAGTAGCTGATTGGCATCATGGCAGTGTAAGCGTAAATCGCAGTAAGCAGCTAGCGGGTGCATGCTTTACCCTTAAAATACATAACCCAGAACAATTGTAACTTTTATGTTACAGTTTACATTATCAGAAATCACCTCATTATGATTAGATAACAACAACTTAAATTATAAATGTTAACAGCATTGGCATTCTAAGTTTTGTAAATACAGTCAGGCGTTAATTCTTCACGGCTGCAGTTAAAAATAAGAGCTTTTTATTTTTTAACATTTACAGTAGATTGTCAGCGCCGTCACTATATAGAGAAGAAAAAATAATTATGAGCGCAGTCAGAGGGGAGTTTAGCTCCCGTTTTGGATTCATTATGGCCGCAGCAGGATCTGCAGTAGGTCTTGGTAATATCTGGGGTTTCCCAACACAGACAGCCAGCAATGGAGGCGCGGCCTTTTTAATTGCTTACCTTGTATTAGCATTTTGTTTAGCTTACCCAGCACTGATGGCAGAGCTAACAATTGGTCGCCATGGTCAAGCCAATGCGGTTAGTTCATTGCGGAAAATTTCAAATAACCCGCTCCAAAAACGTTTTGCGTTTGTGGTCGGTTTTGGCGGTATCATATGTGCCGGACTGATCCTCAGCTTTTATGCCATTGTCGCCGGTTGGATGATCAGTGCCACTCTAGAGCCCATTGCGACTTTAGTGGGCAGTGAGAGCTCTTCAACTTGGTTGAGTGAGCAGTCAATCTCTAGAAACCTTATATTTACTGCTGGATTTATTATTCTTACTGTCGCAATCATTAGCCGCGGAGTAGAAAATGGCATTGAAAAATGGTCAAAACGCCTAATGCCCGCATTGCTGACTATTTTATTTGCACTGATTGTTTATGTGATGATGCAAGAAGGCGCTATGACAGGCCTAAAAGCCTACTTAGTGCCTGATTTCAGCTCTATTTTAGACCCTGAATTACTTGTTAGTGCACTGGGACAAGCGTTCTTTTCGTTGTCATTAGGCACTAGTGTGATGATCATTTATGGCTCCTACATTAGTAAAAAAGAAAATTTAGTCTCACTTGGCGCCTACGTTACCCTTATTGATGTGTTTATTGCTTTTGTTGCTGGGTTACTAATTATCCCTGCGATGTACGTTGCGCAGGCACAAGGGGTGGAAATATTCTCAGCTACTGGAGAGTTGCTTTCTGAAGACACTTTAGTATTTCAAGTATTACCCGCTCTTTTTGATGGCATGGGCACCATTGGTTTATTCGTTGGCTTTGCCTTTTTTGCATTGATGAGTATAGCTGCACTGACATCGTCTATTTCAATGCTTGAAGCACCGGTTTCGTATGCGGTAGAGCGCTTTGATCTTGGCCGTGTAAAAGCCACTTGGTTAATAGGAACGATTATAGCATTGGTGAGCTTTACGATAGTCCTGAACTTTAATGCGCTGTTTGGTTTAGTTATTGCGCTCACAACTAAATTTGGTCAGCCTATTCTTGGTTTAATGTGTTGCTTGTTTGTCGGCTGGATTTGGTATCGCAACTCACTATTAAACGAAATACAACAAGGCTGCCCAGAAGTTGCTACCAGCCTATTTTGGAAAATATGGCCATGGTATATTAAATTCATTTGCCCAATTGCAATTGGTTTAGTGTTTGTCAGCTCGCTATTAGGCTAACTCAAAAAACCGCTCTTTACACGGAGCGGTTTTTTAAAATCATATCTTGATGTGCAATACCATCTTCTAAATAAGGCTCGCCAATACACTGAAAACCCAGCGACTGATAAAACGCGAGTAAATAGGTTTGCGCGCCAATGTATATATCCTTGTTCGGCCAATGCGTAAAGCAACACTGGATCGCCTCTTTAACCAATAACACTGCCAACCCCTTACCCCGTTGTGATTTTTCAACCAGCACGCGACCAATAGCGCTGTACTGCTCATTTTTCTCATAACAACGTGCGTATGCAGCTAATTGTTCAGCCTCGAGCCAATAGAGATGCTGAGTTGTTGCAGTGCAATCGATATCGTCTAATTCAGGGTATGGGCATTGCTGCTCAACTACAAATACATCGACCCGCGTGCGCATGATAGTAAACAGTACCTGCGCAGACAGTTGAGAAAATGGTTTTGTTGTTAATCGCATAAAAACTCCTAACATAAAAAAAGCCCAGTCAATACTGGGCTACTTATTACGCTTAGCTAACTAACCGAGCTCTGAATAGCTAGGCAAGCAAACGTTCTAATTGATCACATAAATGCGAAAGATTAACGTGATCATGTTCAATCGTCAGGTCAACATAGCCATCACCACGAAAACCACGGTCAAGCTCAATTAAAACATGAGTTTTATGAGCTTCAGGCACAAACGATAGTTCAATCTCTTGAATACCGAACAAGCTACGGCTATTTGGTTTATATTCCAGCTCTTGATAACAACCAGAGACAGAGTTAAACGTACTAGCACGTAAGAAGCCCTTTTCAACATCCGCTTTTACCAAGCTAAAACCCAGTTTATCCATCGCTTGCATAAAAGTAGTTACGGCATCATTTGGATAAATATGAAGATGATCTTTATCCGTAGGATCAAGTGCTAAATCAATATCTAAACCTGTTTCAAGCCACACATGTGATTGGTTATAACCGGCGTTGATTTCGGTGATCGGTGTTTCTGAATGTAAGCGCGCTTCAAACGGAATGTGTTTTTGCTGACCCGGTTCAATTGTACCAATATCGGTTATACGCCACTTATCAATAATATGATTGGTAAAATAAGCACCGTCTTCACCTTCCACTTTTACGCGCGTCATTAATGCTAAATCAAGACCTGTTATCGCTTGGCTAACATCCCCTGCGGTGATCACTATTTGGGCATTAAATAATTGCCCAGGTTGTAAATGCTCAGTTTCAAGCACGGTATCTACTGTTGCTGCACCAATACCGACTGATGCAAGAATTTTTTTAAACATCTATTTCTCCTTAAGCTTAATTCACCTAAACCTGAATCACGCTTAAATTCCTTTGTTACTGCATCTTAACCATATTTAAAAGCTGCTGTCAGTGAAAAAATAACTATTTTTTGAGTTTTTAGCAGAATAATTAACTAAACGAGTGTTTTTCATACACAGGTATATCTCTATGCGCGCAATTTATATGCATAATATACACGAATGATTTTCAAAAATGCTGATATTTCGCTACACTAGGTAACCAAATGAAGTGATATTAAGAATTATGGAACTATTATATTTTGCTGTCGCATTTGTGTGTGGCTTTGCCGTGTACCAACTTAAACTTCCTCCGCTAATCGGTTTTTTGATTGCTGGCTTTGTACTGAACTTATCTGGCTTTAAAACCACTGAGCTACTTAATACGATTGCTAATTTAGGGATCACGTTATTACTATTTAGTATTGGTCTAAAACTAAAAGTTAGTCATCTTATTAAGCCACAAGTTTGGGCCCCAGCCTCTTTACATATTATTATTAGTAGCGCTATTTTTTGCAGTTTGATGCTGTTCTTAGGCGCACTTTCTTTGCCATTATTTGCTGACCTAAGTTGGCAAAGTGCGTTACTTGTTGGTTTTGCTTTTAGCTTTTCTAGCACAGTTTTTGCTGTAAAAGTACTTGAAGAACGTGGTGAAATGGCAAGCCTTCACGGCAAAATAGCCATTGGTATTTTGGTTATGCAAGATATCTTTGCAGTGATCTTTTTAGCCATCAGCACAGGTAAAACCCCCAACGGTTGGGCTTTTGCGCTATTAGTTGCCTTGCCATTGTTACGACCAGTCATGTTTTGGGTGTTAAATCGTTCTAAACATGGTGAGCTACTACCTTTGTTTGGCTTTTTCTTTGCACTTGTCGTTGGCTATCATGCATTCGAATTTGCAGGCTTGAAAGGTGATTTAGGCGCGTTGATCATCGGTATGATCTTTGCTCCTCATAAAAAAGCCAGCGAGCTTGCAAAATCACTACTCAATCTAAAAGAAATTTTATTAGTTGGGTTTTTCTTAACAATTGGTTTAGGTGCTGATCTGACGCTCAACTCATTACTTATAGCGCTTATTATTGTATTGGTGTTACCAGTCAAAGTTGCCCTGTATTATGTACTAACGAATGCCTTTAAGTTACGCGCTCGTACTTCTTTATTAAGTGCTTTTAGTCTAGCTAACTACAGCGAATTTGGCTTGATAGTCTGTATGGTTGCTGCCAGTAGCGGGTTAATCACCTCTGAGTGGTTGGCTGTTATGGCTATTGCAGTATCAATGACCTTTATCATTGCATCCCCACTAAATAAACGTTCAAACGAAATTTATGTAAAAATCGAAGCTTGGCTCATGCGTTTTGAGAGCCCTACTCGCTTAGCAGAAGAACTTCCTGTGAACTTAAATGACACCAAGATTGTTATTTTTGGTATGGGTCGTATTGGCACCGGTGCATATGAAACAATTAACATCACCCATCCTGGCGTTGTAGCGGGTATAGATATCAAACCTGAAGTGGTCGAAAAGCATGTTACACGAGGTCGTAAGGCACTCTTGGCAGATGCAACCGATCCAGACTTTTGGCAACGGGTAAATCACTCCCATGTAGAGATGATCATGCTCGCGATGCCGAAACATATGCAGAACATTTTTGCTTTAGAGCAATTGCGTGCTTCGGGTTACCAAGGTCAAGTTACTGCCATTGCTAACTATCCAGATCAGCAAAAAGAATTAGAAGATATGGGCGTTGACTCTACTTATAACTTCTATTTAGAGGCCGGTAGCGGCTTCGCTGAGCATGTAAAACAAAAATTATTTCCATAATATAGAAAGGTTCTCAGTACCACAAAAGGTACTGAGAACTATTTTCATTTAATTTTCATATCCTTATATATAGCCGCCTGAAACAACCCCGCAGAAGTCCCCAAATAAGAGTCAAGCGCATTTACAAAGCTTTACATCCAGATTGGCATTTACCCATGAAAAAAGAGTAAACTGCACTTGTTGAGTAATACGTAAGTATCTATTTTTAGCACAAAAAAAGCCTTCTCATGTTTGTGTATACGTATTTATCGGCATTTTGTCTTTTGCTATTAAATAAGGTTTTTAGATGAAAAATAAGTTTGCTACACAGTTTCAGACAGTGGCGGATGATGTAAATAACCCAAAACTGGTTGAACTTCAAAATCGCCTTGATGAAATACAAAGAAATGGAATGACAGCGTTAACAATGCGCGCAGTGCTATTTCAAAAAATGCTCGATATATATCAAGTGCCGGAAAATCATTTCTTGCGTGATAGCGAAACACCAAGCCGCATCGATGATCCGTCAATTATAAACAAACTTAAACAACTTGGATTTACCAAAAAGCATCAATACCAGATCCATTAGTAATTATGAGGGCCCTACTCTCCCTCATTAAATAGGCTGTTTCTTGCCCGTCACAGCCTATTTTCTCTCTCTCTTTTGTAATACACTTCACGCATAACCTAGCAAACTAAGTTAACCATGGATCCAGAGCTTTTAAAAATAGCGATTAATACAAAAATGCCATTTGGTAAATATGCAGGCCGCCCTTTGCTGTTATTACCAGAACCATACTTAGTCTGGTTTAAGCAGCAAGGATTTCCTCACGGCACACTCGGTGCTCAATTAGCAATGATGTATGAAGTTAAACTCAATGGCTTGGAGCAGATGCTCATGCCGCTTTTAAAAACACATAAATAAATTAAAAGTAATAAATAATGGAACTTACTTAGCAAAGTGAAGTCTACTCTTTTGCTACTTGTTGATTTTGGTTTTAACCGCAGAAAAGCGCCTATTAGGCGCTTTTTTTTTGAGTATCAATTTAGCCACAGATATAGCAATAGAAAAGGAGTTACTTACCCTGAACTCTGGTTACTTAGGCAAATAGATTGTAAATTTGGCGCCACCTAATTCTGAATTCGATATCGAACAGCTGCCTTGGTGCCAAGACACTATTTTTGCCACAATGGCTAAACCAAGCCCAAAGCCTCCAGTCTTTTTATCGCGACTTTTATCAAGTCGGGCAAAAGGTTTAAACACTGCATCCCATTGTGATTGTTCAATGCCAGGGCCATCGTCTTCGACCGATAAAATTAACTGCCCAGTATTTTCAACTAAGCTAATTCGCACTTCGTGACGAGCATATTTCAACGCATTGCCTACTAAGTTTTGGATACTGCGGGCGATAAAGTGACTGTCACAAGTGTAACTGCATAAAGCTGGTAATTGCATATTGAGTTTTATTTGCGTAGCAAAATCAAGTTTAGTGACAACACTTTCTACTAGCTGCACTAAGTTACATGTTTGCACCGTAAGATTAGGTTGTTGGCTATCAAGGCGAGCATAATCAAGCATTTCTTTAACTAACGACTCTAACTCCACAATATCTAATTGCATGTTATCGATATATTCAAAGGCTTTTTCGTCAGCTACTTTATCCTCAAGCATTGCCAACGCAAATTTTAAACGTGCCAGTGGCGTTCTAAACTCATGCGATACCGACGATGTAAGTTCTTGTTGAGCGGTTAATAAATGCTGAATACGCTGCTGCATAGCACTTAAGGTGTCGGTAATTGGTAAAAAGAATGATTTCGAGGTGGCGCTCAGCTCAAAGTCTTGTGATCCACCAACGGCTTCACAGGCCAGTCGCAACTTAGCAAAATCACGCCACAGTAAAAAACTCCATAAGCCAACAGGGATCCCAACGACACACAATAATAATAGATAAGGCCAAACGGATGAGAATACTGGCGCAGAAACGGTAATTGGACCCACTTGCAATAATTGCTCATTATCAACAACGATATACCAGATAGCTCGCTGTTGTTGATCAAATAGATAAATATAATTATGTAGGTTAAGTTCTTGTTGTTGTTGTGCGGGCAACATTAGGTCTTGTTTTTGTACTATTTCACTTTGAAAGCGAGTGGCTATTTTAGTAAGCCCTTGCGGGGTTTGCGCTAATAGCCATAGGGATTGACCAAACTCATCATCGAGCGCAATTTGTTGTTGGCTATCTTCGTACGGCCAAAGTTGTTCAATTACCCCACTGACTAAAAACAAGGAAACTATAATGTACAAATATAAACTTGCGAATAGTTTCCCCATTAATAATTACATACCCCATGCATCGGAGACAAATAAGTAGCCTTGTCCCCAAACGGTTTTAATACGGTATGGTTTATCGCTGTTATCACCTAATTTTTTACGGATCCGCGATACGCGTACATCTACGGTTCGGTCTAATCCATCATATTGGCGACCGATCATGTGTTGATGAACATGTTCACGACTTAGTACTTCACCGGAATTTGAAGCTAATAGCCACAGTAATTCAAATTCATGGGAAGTGAGGGTGATTTCGTTATTCTTTAAGCGAACAATACGGCTGGTTTTATCAATACATAAATCGCCAAATTGTAATTCCTCTGGCGCTTTTACTGATGCTTGGCCACGGCGTAATAGCGCATTAATACGGGCAAGCAATACTCTTGGCTCAGCTGGCTTAATAACATAATCATCGGCACCAAGTTCCAAACCAATGACTTGATCAAAGTCTTCACCTTTGGCGGTCAACATTAATATTGGTAAGCTAAATTTATCTCTCACTTGACGACAAACACTAAAGCCATCTTTACCTGGCAGCATTACATCGAGGATCATCAAATCAACCGGATTGTTTTCAAGGTAACTAAACACTTCATCGCCACGGTCTAGCACCGCCACTTCAAGGCCATTATTTTCAAGATAGTCACGGGTTAATTGCTGTAACCCTAAATCATCTTCTACAAGTAAGATCTTTGCCATTTGCAGCTCCAAGATTAAAAAAAGCTCCACGGAGAACGTAATCGGCGCCGAGTTGTTTTAGCGCGAGTGCTCTGTACTTCAATGCGTGTTGTCGCCAGTAATTCATCCGTGTGAGGATTGACTAGGGAGTATATGGTTTCAACCTGAACACGCGCTTTATGATTGAATTCTTCTAAGGTAACCTGTTGCCAACATTGCAGTTGTTGATCTTCGCTGTATAAACAAACGTCCATTTTATGGGGCATATTTAAAGCAAATTTTACATCAACATCGCAAAAGTCTTGTTGTTCGGAAACCACACAGACTTTTGGAGTAACTGTTAATATATCTTTTTTTGCGGCAGCTAACTTTGGCCATACCAACAAAAAAATGACGCACGCACCAAGTTGTAAATACTTCATATTAAAAAATATGATCAAACCCTATAAAGGCAGTCAGAGAATACGTTTGTTCAAACAGCGGACTGTCGTCAGCTAAGGCGGAATAATCATAATAAGCCAGATGAAAACGCAATGAGTTGGCTCCATTTAAGGGCCAGCGGGCATCTATTTTAGCATAAGGCTGCCAACTACTGCCAACCTCAATTGCACGAACTGGAGACTCTTTTTCTGTTAAGCCATAAAAATATGTATTCAGTGCTGCCGATTTATACCAGATGCCAATAGTCGGCTTAATCTGTAACTCACCAATGTTCTTGTGCATTTGCCACTGCAGTGCACTTCGCCACCCGTCATACACTCCGGATACATCAGCTAATGCCTGCACGGAAAATACATGCTGCTGATAGCTATAATGGTAACTCAGGCCAGCATCGAGTGCCCATTTACGTTTATTAAGCTCACGGATATCTAGACTAGGTTGTTGGATTTGAAGTTCATTTTCACTGTTCGTAAATGAACTTTCTGATCTTAATGCAAAAATGTTACTTGGATGCCAATCAACAAAAAAACGAGTTTCCGAATTAAACTCAGTGACTAAATTAAAGGTATGTGGGGAGTCTTGTATCAGGCTATAGCCTAAGCGACCATTATCAAAAAAGAACTGTTCACCGTAATAAGCTATATCTGGGATCAACACTAATGGTAAATCACCTCCACCAGCTAATGGATTTGTTATGACTCCTAATCCCGTGTTAAGGCTCAAGTGCCACTGCCCTGTTGTTATATCCTGCACAGGCTCAATTTCTGATGGCTGTGCAAAACAAGGTACTGTAAGCCATACAGAGATGCAAAGCGCAGTAAGAATATTAACTATCGACTTCATTGTTGTTATTTATGCCAAAAGAGACAACCCAATATCGTTATCATAGCAAGGTATTAATAACTAATCCCTAGACGATTACAATCATTCACACTTTTGATACATATGGAACGATTCAAGGTAAATAAACTTTACATCTGCGTATTTAGACTCGGCTAAGGAGCTAAGCTATTAACGTTTTTCAGTGATTGAGCAATCTCCCATAATGCATTTAACGCGGCATCTGGTAACTCTTTACGTAATACTGCCAAACCAATCTCAAACCCGGCAGGGGCCTCTTTTTGATCACTGATCACCTGAACGCGATCTTTTAATGGGCTATTATCTAAAACAATTTTTGGCACCATGGCAATGCCTAGCCCTAAACTCACCATTGACACCATAGCTTCATGCCCCGCTACTTGCGCATAGATCTTTGCATTAATACCGTGCTTACGCCACCACAGCTCTAACCTTTGACGAGTAAAACCTTGCTCTGGCACTATAAACTCAAGCTCAGACCAATCTATCTTATCGCCAAACTGGGCCAGTTTTTCAGTGAGCAACGACGGAATACGTGGCGCGATAAATACCAAGGATGAATAACCAATACTGGCAAATGCAATTTGCGTCGGTAATTTATCAGGCTTTGCGGCAATTGCCATGGCTTCGTGTCCGTCAAGCACACGGTTTATTGCCACTGCGGGATCGCCAGTATTAAGCTTTATTTCTATATGTTGATGTTGCAAACGCAGTTGCTCTAATAGTTGATGCAAAAAACTATAAGAGGCCGTTACTGAACAGTAAATGCTTACTTTACCGTAAATAGTTTGCTCAGGATTTTGTACATTTGCTCGAAAACGCTGCCAATTAGCTAACGTAGCCGTTGCATAGTCGATAAACGATTCTCCTTCAGCTGTTAACTTTACACTGCGATTATCGCGACTGAATAATGCGACTCCAACTTCATCCTCTAACTGTTTAATATTGCGACTTAAGGTGGGAGCACTTATGTGGCATAACTCGCTGGCACGGGCAAAATGTAAGGTTTTGGCAAGTGCCAGAAAGTAATGTAATCGTTTATGGTCCATAGTGATCCCAATAGTTAGCGGTTATTAATTAAAGCATTTCATTTTTTGAAATACTTTAATGCAAATATATCATTTTACGCAAGGGTAAAAATTCCTTATGGTGACTTTAAGCAAAGCAGCAAGCGCTTGCATCTAACAAATACGAAATTTATAGGATACTAACAATGGCGAATTATTTTAATACTCTTCCCTTACGCGAGCAGTTAGCACAACTAGCACAATGTGAATTTATGGATCCGGCTGAATTTGCCGATGGTGTTGAAGCACTTAAAGGCAAAAAACTTGTTATTGTTGGGTGTGGTGCACAAGGTTTAAACCAAGGACTGAACTTACGAGATTCAGGTTTAGATGTTGCCTACACATTGCGTGATTCTGCAATCAGCGAACGTCGTCAATCATTTCTTAATGCGTCAGAAAATGGTTTTACTGTAGGTACTTACGAAGAATTGATCCCTACTGCTGATGTTGTGTTAAACCTAACACCTGATAAACAGCATACTGCGGTTGTAAACGCAATCATGCCGATGATGAAACAAGGCTCTACGCTTGCTTATTCACATGGCTTCAACATTGTTGAAGAAGGTATGCAAGTACGTGATGATATCACTGTAATCATGGTTGCACCTAAGTGCCCAGGCTCTGAGGTTCGTGAAGAGTATAAACGCGGTTTTGGTGTCCCAACTCTTATTGCTGTTCACCCAGAAAATGATCCTCAGGGACATGGTCTAGCCCAGGCTAAAGCTTATGCAGCGGGTACTGGCGGTCATCGCGCTGGGGTATTAAAGTCTTCATTTATTGCTGAAGTAAAATCAGACCTAATGGGTGAGCAAACAATTCTTTGCGGCATGTTACAGACAGGCTCAATTTTATGTTTTGATAAGATGATCGAAAAAGGTATAGATGCCGGTTACGCATCAAAACTAATTCAATACGGTTGGGAAGTTGTTACTGAAGCACTTAAATACGGCGGCGTTACAAATATGCTTGACCGTTTATCAAACCCAGCGAAAGTAAAAGCGTTTGAATTAAGTGAAGAATTAAAAGTAATCATGCGCCCGCTTTACAATAAACACCAAGACGACATCATCGATGGCACGTTCTCTCGTGTAATGATGGAAGATTGGGCGAATGATGATGCAAACCTTTTGAAATGGCGTGCAGAAACAGCTGAAACAAATTTTGAAAAAACCCCTGCCGGTGATGTTGAAATCACCGAACAAGAGTTTTTTGATAACGGTATATTGATGGTTGCAATGGTGAAAGCCGGTGTAGAATTAGCGTTTGAGACCATGACTGCTGCAGGTATTATAGCTGAGTCAGCATATTATGAATCGCTACATGAAACGCCATTAATTGCCAATACCATTGCACGTAAAAAATTATTCGAAATGAACCGCACGATCTCCGATACTGCAGAGTATGGTTGCTACTTATACAATCACGCATGTTTGCCACTGTTACAAGACTTTATGCAAAACATCGATACTGATGTGATTGGTAGAGGCTTAGGCGAGCGCTGTAATCATGTTGATAACCAAACACTAATTGCAATCAACAAGTCGCTGCGTGAGCACCCTGTTGAAATCATTGGTACCAAATTGCGTGGCTACATGTCAGCAATGAAGAAAATTGTTTAACCCTGGAAAGTAACAATTTCGCTTGTTAGAAACCAAGCCCACATGCTAAACGCAGTGGGCTTTTTCATTTTATTTACTTTGTCAAAATACATCTTAGAGTAAATTACAAACTGAGTACTTACTCTAATAGATGATGAACTGCATGAAAAAAACATGCTAAAATACCCGCATAATTTGTAAATTCAGTACCCACAATGTCGTATAAAACTCTTAGTATCACGCGTAAGATCACTATTTTAGGGATCGCTATTGCCCTGTCAGTTGCCAGCTTAATTGGCATTACGGCGCTGTTATCCGCCAAAACCATTATCGAACAACGGATGATACAATCTGAGTTGCCCAGTAAACTACACGCAATTAATAACTATATCAGCTTAGAAATAAATGAATTGCTTAGTGCGGCCGAACAAGTATCAAGTAATCATTTTATACTCGCGTGGGCAAATAGTCGTGATAACAATGATGAAGTTTTAATCAAAGAATTAAATCGTCTGGTAAAACAATACGGCTTAGCAACCGCATCATGGGCAAATCGCGATACCGCGCAGTACTGGAATCAAGATGGCTTTTTAAGAGTATTAGATAGGCAGCAAGATGGCTGGTTTTTTGATTTTAAAAACGCCAATCAAGCTTACTCTATTAGCTTATATCAAGAGCCTAATGGCAACACAAAAATGTTTGTAAATCATCAACAGATCAATGGCATCGGCTTAACTGGACTGGCAAAAAGT
The DNA here is from genome assembly GCF_014164315.1 of Pseudoalteromonas sp. SG44-1. Lineage (NCBI taxonomy): Bacteria > Pseudomonadati > Pseudomonadota > Gammaproteobacteria > Alteromonadales > Pseudoalteromonadaceae > Pseudoalteromonas > Pseudoalteromonas sp. SG44-1. Next base: position 105,176 of record NZ_JACJEW010000010.1, on the reverse strand, counting down.
ATTGATGATATGCAGGCACTGCTAAATAAATTTACTATCGAGCAAACCGGTTTTGTATTTATCACTGACGATAAAGGCGTAATTAAACTCCATCAAGACGTTAATAAAGTAGAAAAAACAAATCTAGATAGCTTGTATGGTCATCAAGTAAGTGGTCAATTATTAACAAGCAATGAATTTAACTTGCAAGAAGTCGAACTCAATGGCGACACTTTTTTCCTAGCGGCGAGTCCGATTAAAAACACCCAACTCTATGTGGTTGCACAAGTACCAAAAACAGAAGTTTTTGCTGGGATCACTACATTACAATGGCAAATTTTAAGTTTTGCTATCGCAATTGCGCTGTTGGCATGTATCGTTAGTTTTTTACTGGCTCGTTCGTTAGCTTCACCGCTATCAAAAATGGCAGAGTTATTTACTCGTTTAGGATCTGGTGATGCCAATCTAGCTTACCGTTTACCTCACAGTGACCAGCCTGAGCTATCAGCATTAACGAATGGTTTTAACCAATTCATTGATAAAATTGAAACCGCCATTGCGCAAGTCTCCCACGAAAGTTTAAAAATTCGTCAAAGCTCAGATCAGGTATTTACTCAAGCCAAGCATAACTCACAGGCAATGGACAACCAAAAAGAGCAGACTATCTCTGTTGCAGCAGCAATCAACGAAATGGGTGCAACAGTGCAAGAAATTGCCCACAGCGCCGCAACTGCCGCAAAACTGACCGAAGATAGTAAAGCGAATACATTACAGAGCCACCAGCAAGTAGTGCAAAGCCAACAGAGTATTACCGCATTAGCCAGTGATATTGACACAATTGCGAGACAAGTGACTGAGCTTGCCAATAAAACCCAGACTATTGCCAGTATTGTTGACTCTATTCGTGGTATTTCAGAGCAAACCAATTTATTAGCACTAAATGCAGCAATTGAATCAGCACGTGCTGGTGAACATGGCCGCGGCTTTGCCGTGGTTGCGGATGAAGTACGAGCCTTAGCCAACCGTACGTCACAATCAACGACTGAAATTCAATCAATGATTGAAGAGCTCGCGAAAACAGCTACCAATGTGGTTGAACATATTGCCCAGTCCAAAGATAAAGCTCAACACAGCGTAGCAACAATGCAAAGCTCTGTGCAGTTGCTTGATGCCATTACCAATACCGCTAATGAAATTAATGATATGGCAACCTTGATTGCTACAGCTACTGAGGAGCAAAGTAGCGTGGTTGCTGACGTCGGCCGCAATATTGAACAAATTAGTGAGATCAGCGATATGGCAATGCGAGAACAAATTGATACCGAGCAGGCGATCAAAGGACTTGCAACCAGCGCACAAACCTTAGCAAGTTTAGTCGCCACCTTTGAAAAGCGCTGACACAGTTTGTAACATTTAACATCTACCCCGACTAAAAAACAGACTAAACTTAATAAGTCAGTAATTAGTTGGGGTATGATTATGACAATATTAACGCGGCTTTATAAGCTAGCAGTCATTGTGCTGCTTTTTAGTATCTCTGCCTGTACCAGTGTGAGTAATCAACCAATACTCATCCCGCCACCAGTGACTGAAAACCAATCTTTCACGCTTTACCCGGTAGAAAGTAGTGAACAGATTTTTACCTTAAGCGATACAATAACACAACAACTCGATGCAGCCTTTCCAAGTACTAAACGCAATTTAAACACAACTCGAAAATTACTAAACTTTTTGTTAGAAAATGGCGATGCATCCTTACTATATCAAGCAGGGGCTACCCTAACCGCCAATCAAGCCTACCGAGATTTAAATGCTAACTGTTTATCATTATCGATTTTGGCCTATAGTATCGCGGAATATTTAGGCATGCAGGGGCAATTTCAAACGGTTCATATTCCTGAGTATTGGGCGCTAAATAAAGGCTATAACTTATTGACTGGGCATATTAATTTGATCGTCACACAGCGTCGTAACAACAACACTAATGTGACTTATGTGTATGACGCAAAAACCTCATTAGTGATTGATTTTGATCCGAACTCGCGAGGCGAGAAATTTCAGACGACCCCCATCAGCAAACAACGAATTACCGCGATGTTTTATAACAATAAAGGGGCAGCGGCAATGCTCAATCAAAATTATGATTTAGCCTATAGCTACTTTTTAGCGGCAACAAAAGCAGATAAATATTACTCTGCTGCATGGGGTAACTTAGCCGTATTACTTCGCCTTGATTCTCAGTATGATAACGCCGAATTAGCCTATAATTATGCTTTGCTGCTTAATAACGACAACAATACAGCACTGGGCAACTTAGCTTTACTGTATCAACTCACCGACCGTCCTGAACTGGCCGACAAGATTTTATCTAAACTTGATTTGAAGCGCCAAAGTAATCCGTATTATCATGTGTCATTAGGAAATAACGCATACCTTGAACAAAACTATCAAGATGCCATCAAGCATTTCAATAAAGCAAAAAGAATTGATGATAATATTCATGATAGCTACTTTGGTCTTGCCCGCACTTATTATCAGTTAGGTGATTTTAAGCAAGCGTATCGCCAATTACGTTTGGCTAATAAACATGCCGATTTTGACCATGATAAGCAACGTTATCAAAATAAATTACAGGCACTAAGTGACATGACCGCGCGAGTAATTAATCATTAACTATTTTATTTTGCTATTGAGCCTCAGCTTTTCAACATTGTGCCAAAGTAATAGCAGCGCGCAGCAACAGCTGATTGATGATCTGAGGCATCTAAGCTCTACGGCTCTAAGCGGTAGAAAAACCAATACCGACGGCGCGCATACCAGTGCCCAATACATTAGTACGCGACTGCAAACGCTCGGTTACAATACACAATTACAGCCGTTTAGTTACAGCCATGGCTGGTCTTCAAAAGCAACGGGGCAAAATGTAGTTGCGACTTTAAAACCACCGCACTTAGTCAAGACTCATTTGGTAATTACCGCTCATTATGATCACTTAGGTATGCGTGGTAACACTTTATATGCAGGCGCAAACGATAATGCCAGTGGCGTCAGTGCCTTGTTATTCCTAGCGCAACGCTTCGCACACACAAATCTGCCTTTCCAACTTAGTTTTGTTGCTACTGACGCAGAGGAAAATGGTTTACATGGAGCTGAATATTTTGTTAGTCAATTGCAAATCGACGACAGCGTAACCGTGCTAAATATTAATTTGGATATGTTAGCAGTAAAGCCGCCAAAAAAAATCTTATATGCCTTTGTCTCACATGCACAACGCAGTGCTTTACAAGCACAACTACAGCAGGTGCCTGAGCATAATTTAAAGATAAAAGTAGCTAGTTCATCAACCACAATGAACAGAATGACCCTCGGAGATAGTATTGATTGGCGCCGAGCAAGCGACCATTATGCGTTTGCTAAAGCCGGAATTGCTTATATTTACTTTGGCATGGGTCATGACCCCCACCATCATAAAAGTTCCGACCTACTAAATAATATTGACCAAGCGCTTTATATTGATGCAGTTAATTATATTGCCGCATTTATTAGCCAACTTGATATAAACGATATAAACACTCTTTGAGCTAAATTGTAGATAGTAAATATATTTTAAACTGAATTCAGGTTAGCAAAATCCCAGAGCTAACAAACGCTCGCTTTTGTGCCTTACTTAAGCGTTTAATTTTTATCTCAAGCTTGCTGGCTTCACTGCGAGAACCGACTTCACATTGATATATTAAAGTCAGTGGCCCCTTCCCCTTTAAGTTTTTAGCCCCTTTGCCCGCTTGATGTGCTGCAAATCGTTTTGCCACATCCGTGCTGATCCCAGTGTACCAATGCCCTAAACGTGTTTGTACAATATAAAGTGACCACGTGGAGATCTTAGTTGTCATAGTATTTTCAGTAGTAGTTAAACTTTTTGCGGACTCAGAGGTCAAAATTACGCTCCAAACATCGATAGTAAAAATTAAGTCACAAACAATTACTCAAAAGGGTTTTACCTTAGGTGACTAATCGGTATCATGCAGTTTATAAAAAATAAGGATCCAAACAAACAATGCAGTCGTTAAAAACTTTTTCTCTTTGGTTTATCGTTGCTCTGACCTTAAGCGCAACCGCCGGTTGTTCTAGCTGGGTTTATCGTATCAACATCCCACAAGGTAACTTTTTAGAACAAACCGATGTTGACAAGCTTCGTATCAATATGACCCGTGAGCAAGTTCTTTATGTATTAGGTAAACCTGTTGCAGAAGACGCTTTCGATAAAAACACGTGGCATTACTTATATTCTTTTAATCTTGGCCGTGATAACGAACAACGTAAATCACTGACTATTAATTTTGAAAATGAAAAATTGGTATCGCTCAGTGGTGACTATGAACAACCCGCAGAGTTTAATACACCGCTTGAGCAATAACGCTCCAGTTCAGTAAATTACGAAAAGGTTAGCAACAGCTAACCTTTTTTGTTTGAGCTATTATTTAGCTTTATCAAGCGGTCGCCCACCTGTAATTTTATTAGCACGACCTTCGTCTTTAGCTTTTTCTGCACGTTTTCGTCGTGCGTCTTTAGGATCAGCAATTAAAGGACGGTAAATTTCAATTCTATCGCCATCCTCAAGCACTTGCGTAAGCTTGCAGGTACGGTTCCATATTCCTAAGGTTAATGCTAAGCCATCAATTTCAGGGCACTTAGCGAGGATACCTGATTGCATCACGGCATTTTCTGCCGTTGTACCAACTGGTACTTCAACAAGCAAACACGTTGCCGTGGTAGGTAATGCATACACAACTTCAACTTTTATCATCATCGCAGTCCATATACCTGTTTAGCGCGTTGAGTAAATGCATTCACCATGTTTTTTGCAACATCGTTAAATACGCGCCCAAACGCAAGTTCAATTAATTTACTCGCAAATTCAAACTCAAGCTGTAGCTGAACTTTACATGCATTGTCATCCAACACTTGAAAATGCCAACGCCCTTGCAAGGCTTTAAATGGCCCATCAACTAAGCGCAATGTTACTGTATTATCATCTACAAAGGTGTTTTCAGTAGTAAACCATTTTTTTATACCCGCTTTGGAAATTTCCAAACTTGCCGTCATGGTATTACCTTGCTGTGCAATAATTTTTGCATCCGAGCAATGGGGTAAAAATTCAGGATAAGCATCCACATCATTGACTAAATCAAACATTTCTTTGCTGCTATACATTACTAGCGCACTTTTTTCTATTTGTGGCATACTCACTCCCAACTGTGTGGGCGAATTTTAGCAAGCTTTGCGTTTTTCCCCAAACTTTCATGGCGCTTTATTTACAAACACTTTTTTATTAGCAAAAATAAAAAATCGATGTAAAAAGCAGAGCTTTACGTATAATATGGGCCACTATGGCTAAGAAAAATTCATCTAAATCGACAAGTAATACTATCGCGCTAAATAAAAAGGCGCGTCATGAGTATTTTTTACACGACAAGTTTGAGGCTGGTGTTGAACTACAAGGCTGGGAAGTAAAAAGTATCCGAGCTGGTAAAGTAAACATCTCTGAAACATACATTCACCTTAAAAATGGCGAAGCGTTTTTGCTTGGCAGTCAAATACAGCCTCTCAATAGTGCTTCAACCCATGTTATTTGCGATCCATTACGTTATCGCAAGTTATTATTAAGCAGACGCGAGCTAGATCGCTTAGTCGGTGCGACTGAGCGCGATGGCTATTCATTAATCGCCACTGCCATGTATTGGAAAAAATGCTGGGTGAAACTTGAGTTCCACCTTGGTAAAGGTAAAAAAATGCATGACAAACGTGAAGACGGTAAAAACAAAGACTGGTCTCGCGAAAAAGAACGGTTAATGAAGCACAAAGTTTAATCTATCTAAACAACCTCAAAAACGCCTAACCCAGTTAGGCGTTTTTATTTATATCCCTTAAATCCTTCTAACTGTATCAAATATAGTACACCTCTTTACAATTCAATTTGATAACAAACCTGTTACATGGTATTGATGTGTGTGGTTCATTTGACCAGATAAAATTAACATTATAACAAGGATTTAAGGATGAAGAACATACTCCCATTTAAACCTAAGCTAATCGCTTGTGTAACACTTGCACTTTCAACAGCGGGTTATACTTCTCAATCATTTGCTGCGGACGAAGCAAAAAAAGTTGAACGTATTGAAGTGACGGGTTCTAGAATAAAGCGAACAGATATTGAAGGCCCTTCCCCAGTACAATCAATTAGTCGCGCCGATATCGATAATATGGGCTATGACAACTTACAACAATTACTGGAAAGAATGCCTGCTGCTGGTAATGGTACTTTTTCTACTCGCGGTAATAATCAGGATTCGACCGCTAACGGCTCTGCAGCGGTATCGCTACGAGGTTTAGGCGCTGATGCAACACTTGTATTAATTAATGGCCGTCGAGTAGCTATAAGCGCATTTGCGGAGAGTATCACTAACTCATTTGTTGATATTAACAGTATTCCGGTCTCTGCTATCGAACGTATTGATATTCTTAAAGATGGTGCCTCTGCAATTTATGGTTCCGATGCCGTTGCAGGTGTGGTGAATATTATTTTGAAAAAAGACATCGATGGTTTAGAAGTTAATTTAGGTTATGGTGGTACTGACGGCCCTAACTATGAAGAAACCTCAGCAAGCATAGTTTGGGGTACCTCAAACGAAAAAAGCAGTGCGTCTGTGATCATCGATTACTTTAAAAACACCTCTTTATCATCAGATGAAATGGGCCGCTTAGGCACTGCTAATCAAACCGCGAATGGTGGTGAAGATTTCCGTTCATCTCGTGGCTTTCCAGGTACATTTGGCGTGAATGGCGTCCAAACTCCAGATCCAAGTTGTCCTGCAGATCAAATTAGTGGTAGCGATAGTTGTGTGTTTGATTATGGACCCTATGGCTATATTGCCCCAGCTTCTGAACGCGTTGGCGCGATTTCTCAGTTTGAATATAACTTTGATAATGGTATTACTGCCTTTATGGAAATGGCTGTTCAACACAACAATTCAATTGCCGCAGGTGCTCCAACACCATTAGATAAAGATGCAGGTTTAACAGTCCCAGGGAATCATCCAAATAATCCTTTCAATCAAGAAGTAATTATCAACTACTATAGAACTGTTGATGCGGGTGCCCGTCAATGGGATATTGAGTCAGACACTTTGCGATTTGTTGCCGGTCTACGTGGTGAAATTAGCGATTGGAGCTGGGAAGCCGCTGTACAAAAAGGCCGTAGTAAATCAATGCAAACCGGTGATCGTACTCAAGGCTGGGTAAGAACTGATTTTTTACAGCAAGAAATAGATGCCGGCAACTACAACCCATTTGGCGGCACTTATAATGATCCTGCAGTCATTGAACGTATTTCAACCAGCCTAGTTCGTCGTGGTGAATCACATATGACCTCTTTTGATGCCAACATCACTGGCGAAGCGTTTAGTTTTGGTGACAATGTCGTGATGATGGCGGCTGGTATTGAGTACCGTGAAGAGGATGTCAGTGATACCCCTGATGATCAATTTCAGCGAGGTTTAATTTTTGGTACTGAGTCCGTTTCTGCTGCCGCTGAGCGGGACCAATACGCTGCCTATGTTGAATTCTCAATCCCATTAGCTGATAGCTTAGAATTACAACTTGCAGGTCGTTACGATGATTACAGTGACTTTGGTACCACAACCAATCCTAAAGTAGCGCTGCGCTGGGCACCTACTGATGAAATTACTGTTCGCGGCTCTTGGGCACAAGGTTTTAGAGCACCTTCACTAGCACAAATAGGTCTAGGTCCATCAGAGAAAAGTCAATTCTTTATTGATAATTACCGCTGTAGTGCTACAGGTCTTGATTGTAAAGCTCTTGATTACAATATCCAATTTGCTGGTAACCCTGATTTACAAGCTGAAGAATCTGAATCATGGAACGTTGGTTTTATTTGGGCTCCTATGGCTGAACTTGGCTTTAGTATTGATGTATGGAGTATTACTCAAGATAACAAAATTGATGAACAAGCATTCGGCCCAATTTATGACGCAGAATGTAACAACCAAAACAGTACGATTTGTGTTCGCCTAGCCCCAGCCGGAAGCGAAACCCTTGGTGTTATCCAAAAAATTCATAGCACTTTTAAAAATGTCTCTTCGCAGGAAGTGTCTGGTGTTGATTTCTCAGCAAATTATAATCACTCCTTGGATGATCTTGGTTTACTTAAGTTCAACTTAGAATGGTCCTATCAAGACAAGTTTGAAAAAGACGGTCGCGATTATACTGGTGAATATGGTTACCCTGAACACCGCTGGATGTTCTCAACTAATTGGGAGCTTGGTGAATTCAATACTAATGTAAATATCAGCTATGTGGGTGAGTTTGAAGATACGCCTGATATTGATTTTGATGGCACCCTCGATTTTGATAGCAACACGTCAAGAATGGTTGATTCACAAGTCTTAGTTGATTTACAAACGGCTTATCGTATTACCGAATCGACCAAGATCTCGATTGGCGTAAATAACCTATTTGATGAAGAGCCACCATTTGCAATTGGTGATGGTGATGGTGATTTATACGGTTATGCTTCCGCGGTTCACAACCCTCGCGGACGTTATATCTACACCAAAGTGTCATTCGCTTTCTAGCGACTACCCTAAATAAAAAACCCGCCAAATTGGCGGGTTTTTCATATTCTAAAACAAAGGCCTAAATTATAGGTCGCTTTCGTTTTCTGAAAGGAACTTAGCAACGCCTGCTGGGCTTGCATCCATACCTTTTTTACCTTCAGTCCAACCAGCTGGACATACTTCACCGTGCTCAGTGTGAAACGCTAGAGCGTCAACCATACGAAGCATTTCGTCGATGTTACGACCTAGTGGTAAGTCATTTACTACTTGATGACGTACATTACCTTCTTCATCAATTAAGAATGAACCACGAAATGCAACGCCCGCTTCTGGATGCTCAACATCGTATGCTTTACAGATTTCGTGCTTAACATCTGCAACTAGTGCGTATTTAACTGCACCGATACCGCCGTCTGCAACAGCAGTGTTACGCCATGCGTTGTGTGAGAATTGTGAATCGATTGAAACACCAATTACTTCTACGCCACGCTTTTGGAATTCTTCATAACGCTTGTCAAAAGCAATTAGTTCAGAAGGACATACGAAAGTGAAATCTAATGGGTAAAAGAAGATGACTGCTTTTTTACCTTTGATTGTTTCGTGAAGATTGTAGCTATCTACGATCTCGCCGTTACCTAGTACTGCTGCAGCGGTAAAGTCTGGTGCCTGGCGGCCTACTAATACACCCATTTTATTCTCCAAATATTTGAGTTTGCTTTTAATTGCTTACGCAATGCTTGCCTTTAATATGGGATCTAAAAAATAAATACCAAGGGCTAGCATGCATAATTATCAGAATATTTTAGAGACTAAAGACTTAAAAGAACAATCGTATTTTCCGATGTCACTCATCGAAAAATACGAACGCAGTGTATCACTCGCTGTTTGTCATTAATAACAGCGAAAAAAAACCTGCATATGCAGGCTCCTTATAGATATAACTACACAGTAAATGCAGAGTTAATCCATGATATTTTCCGGCATATCACCACGGATTTTTTGCCAGATCTCACCTGTTTGATGACCATATTTCCGCATCATTGAAATTGCGCCGTCATGTTCGCGTTTCTCAGCAAGTATGGTTAAATCTTTATAGAATTGACGCGCTAACTGACGCGTGCCTGGATCTGAAAAGTAATGACAGCCAATTTTAGAGTAAAAACCCTTAAAACCATTAAGAATAAGTACATAAATACGGTTATTACCTGCAACAGCCAACTCATGATGTACTTTATAATCATAATCAGCGAAAGCTTGTGCACTATCTTCAAGTTCATCACTTTTTGAAAGAATTTCTATCACGCGATCAGGTGCTAGTTTAATGGCAGCGCGAGTATAGATAGCGCTAATATTAGTACGCGCAGAAAGTAACTGGTCGGTTAACTCGGGCATTTTATCTTCATCAAGACGCGCTAAGGTCTCTAAAATATTAAGTCCTGAGGTTTCCCAAAAGTTATTTACTCGAGTCGGTTTACCGTGTTGGATTGTTAACCAACCATCACGCGCTAAACGCTGCAGTACTTCACGTAAGGTTGTACGAGTAACACCGATTAATTCTGATAACTCTCGCTCAGCGGGAAGAATAGAACCTGGTGGAAAATCACCATTCCAAATTGACTCAACAATGTACTCTTCGGCAAACCCTGCTGGGCTTTTCGCTTTAAAAATTCTCATTCAATTCCCACTTGAGTTACCACATAACATTACTTTAAACGATTAACTGACTGATTGTACCAGATGAAGCCAAACTAACAAGTAAAGTCACTTCATTAATTCACCCACGACGACAGGCTTAAGCCTCTACTCTCGCCACGTTTTTAAAATGGATACAGGCTAATTTATCACTCTTTCAGTGTCGCTTTCTTTTATACTAAATTGAAGGGATTGACCACAAAGAGTAATAGACATTTAACGTCATTATGCACACTATACGGACTGAATAAAAATACCCATTTCGCTATTTCAGCTACACTTAATATAGCGCGGCATATTAAATGGATAAAAGGTACGTGATGTTGTTTATAGCTTTTTTGTTTACACCACGGCTAGACTGAATTAACTTAACCAACAACAGTTATACTTAAATGTACAATAATAAGGAACACCTATGCAACAGAGTGTTTTCAATGCAATTTTTAAGAATTTTTTAGGCTCTGCCCCACAGTGGTATAAATACACAATTATTGCTTTTTTAGCTATTAACCCTGTGTTATTTCATATCAATCCCTATATGGCTGGTTGGGCATTAGTTTTAGAGTTTATTTTTACTCTCGCGATGGCGCTGAAATGTTATCCACTGCAACCAGGTGGTTTACTTGCAATTGAAGCACTGTTTATAGGCATGACAACTGCCGGGCAAGTAGAGCATGAAATTGTTCAAAATGTAGATGTAATCTTACTGTTGATCTTTATGGTCGCAGGTATCTACTTTATGAAAGATTTATTACTCTATATTTTCACCCGCTTGGTGGTATCAGTTCGCAGCAAAACTGTACTTTCCTTAGCATTTACTATTTCTGCAGCATTTCTTTCTGCTTTTTTAGACGCACTTACAGTAATGGCGGTGGTCATAGCTGTCGCTATGGGCTTTTACAGTATTTACCATAAAGTCGCCTCAGGGAAAGACTCCACTAGTGAACATGACATTAACGATGATAACCAAGTACGCCCAGTTAATCGTCAGGAACTTGAAGAATTTCGAGCTTTTTTACGTAACTTATTAATGCATGCTTCGATTGGTACCGCGCTTGGTGGAGTCTGTACTATGGTGGGTGAACCACAAAATCTTATTATTGCAGAACGAGCAAGCTGGCAATTTGGGGAGTTTTTCTTGCGTATGTTGCCTGTTACTATGCCTGTATTCATCGCTGGTATTGTTACTACAATATTACTCGAAAAAACAAAAACCTTCGGTTATGGCGCAAAGTTACCAGAACCGATTCATCAAATACTTGCTGATCACGCAAAAGAGCTCGATAACAAACGCACTAAACGCGATAAAGTTAATCTGATGTTTCAGTCATTTATTGCTGTATGGTTGATCATTGCATTAGCTTTACACCTTGCCACGGTTGGCTTAATTGGCTTATCCGTCATTATTTTTGCAACTGCGTCCGCTGGTATAATCGAAGAACACCAACTAGGAAAAGCGTTTGAAGAAGCATTGCCGTTTACTGCACTGTTATGTGTATTTTTCTCAATCGTTGCAGTAATTATTGATCAACACTTATTTACTCCTGTAATAACTTGGGTACTGACATTTGAAGGGCAATTACAGTTAGTTATGTTTTTTGTCGCTAATGGCCTACTCTCGATGGTCAGTGATAATGTGTTTGTTGGCACTGTTTACATCAACGAAGTAGCGGCGGCTTTAAAAGCAGGACAAATTAGTCGCGACCAATTTGATTTATTAGCAGTAGCAATTAATACTGGTACTAACTTACCAAGTGTAGCCACACCGAATGGACAAGCTGCATTTTTATTCTTACTAACATCAACACTTGCTCCCGTATTACGTTTATCTTACGGGCGTATGGTTTATATGGCACTTCCCTATACCATTGTACTTACGGTTGTTGGTTTAAGCTCTACATATCTAGGGCTTAGTGAGGTAACTGATTTACTCTATCAATGGGGTTGGATTGAACACCACAGCGCAAGCTTACAAAGTATAGGAAGTTCAGGGCATTAAATATCCAAACTCTGGACAGTAAATCCCTTAACCCATATTTAGGTTAAAGAGTAAAAAACAAAGCTGCTTCGGCAGCTTTTTTATTGTTACAAATCATATTTATCCTTGCGCCTAGTTTAATGACTAAGTCATAATTCATCTACAAATTATAGATTGGATATTTTATGACTTGGTTAGCAAATTTAGCCCAACAGCGCAGTGCTTGGTTACTGCTCGCTTTTAGTGCTTTTATTTTTGAAGTAATCGCATTGTTTTTTCAATATCAAATGGGCTTAGAGCCATGCATTATGTGTATTTACCAACGTACTGCCATGCTGGGGTTATTAGCCGCAGGGTTACTCGGTGCAATTAAACCCACGAATGTAATATGCCGTCTAACAGCATTTTCTGCATGGGCAGTTGCCAGTATTTGGGGTTATTTAATTGCACGCGAACATATCGATATGCAAACTACCACCGATCCTTTTGCGTTTAGCTGTGAATTCGAACCTAATTTCCCATTACCATTGCACGAATGGATGCCACATTTTTTTGCTGCAACAGGTGACTGTGGCAACATCGATTGGCAATTTGCAGGGCTAAGTATGCCGGCGTGGATGGAGATCATTTTTGCCGCATTTACTCTGATACTAATGGCCGTTGTAGCAAGTCGTTTAATAATTAAAAAGTCGCTGTGATGATGGCATTATTTTCAAGTCAAGTAACGCAATTAAAATCGTTTAAAATACGTCAACGTCAGCAAATAATTGCGATTGCAGTGAGTATGTTAACTCCAATGCAAAAAATCAGTTTGCGTATTATAAAGCTGGTTTTATTGATCCCAGTATTTCTATCATTAGCGTATGTTGAAGGTTGGTTGTTACTTCCAGCTTTACTTCTGGCCGGGTTAAGCTACCCGTTGTTAACCACTCCAGTCGAAATTCAATTCTCTAAACGCTATTTAAGGCACGCTATTAAGCAATTTGAGCAGGGCGAATAATTCGCCCTGCTGATTTTTAGAATGTAACTTTGCCATCCAATTTAGCGACTAATTTTTCGCCAATACCTTTCACCTGCGCTAAATCTGCAACAGACTTAAACTTGCCTTGCTTGGTACGGAAATCAATTATCGCTTGCGCTTTTGATTTACCAATACCCGGCAGCTGAGTAAGCTGTTCGACTGTTGCTTGATTCACATTGACTAACTGAACTTTCTTCATACTTTCAGCAGTCTCTGTTTTAGTTACAGCTGCGCTACTAGGCAATGAAATAGCTAAGCCAAGCACTACCACTATTAAAGTTAAAAACTTCATGTTTCTCCTCCATGATATCCATACGTGGACTCAATTAATAGTTGATTTTAATGCCTTCACTTTTGGACTACCTCCAAATAAAGTCATACTAAAAAAGTGCGACTATTTAAATAAAGTAAAGTTGTACCTCTTTGTCAAATCCTAGTAGTAAAAAATAAAAATGTTCACTTGCAAAAAGACCAATAAACAATTACTGTACATAAAAACAGTAATCAATCAAGGTGAACTTGTTATTCACCAAGCAAATTGGCAGGAGAAATCATGGCTGTTGTTGTTAAATATGTTGTAGAGAGAAACGGAGTCGAGCGTATGACGTTTACTACTAAAAAAGAAGCTGACGCGTATGACAAAATGCTTGATATAGCAGAGTCGCTTGAGGTTATGCTTGAGAAAGTTGATGTGCCACTAAGCGAACAACAAATCGAATCGCTCGCACTTGAGATTGCTAAAAGTAAAGACGACTTTATGAATGTACTTAAAGGCGGCAAAGAGGCAATACAGAAAACACCTACGGCGAAAGTAAAAAAAGAAAATGTAGCGTCGATTAAAGCCAGCGCAGATAAAGAAGCAAGCTAAAAAATTACAAGTTAACTTACTAAAAAAGGGCAATTAATTGCCCTTTTTTAGTTATAAAAATTACTACCCGTTATAGCCCTCGTTCAACTTCATCAAATAATTCGGTGATCTCTTTATTTGGTGGCGCTGTTGATAAGCTCACTGTAATGATTGCAATTGTTGCAAGTATAAAGCCCGGTATAATTTCATAAATGATACTGCTGAGGCTCTCACCATTTATAGTGATTGGCGCGTATATCCAGATCAACACTGTCCCTGCACCCACAACCATGCCACTGATCGCACCTTGTAGATTCATTCGCTTCCAATACAAGCTAAGTAATACTAACGGGCCAAACGCAGCCCCAAAACCAGCCCATGCATTACTTACTAAATCTAAAATAGAACTATCGCGATCATAAGCCAAATAAATAGCAAATAATGCAACGAGTAGTACACTAATTCGCCCAACTAAAACCAGCTCGGTTTGTGATGCATCACGGTTTAAATAAATTTTATAGAAGTCTTCAGTCAAAGAGCTTGAACAAACCAATAACTGAGATGAAATAGTACTCATAATCGCAGCTAAAATAGCAGCAAGTAAAAAGCCGGCAATAAGTGGATGGAAAACCAATTCAGATAATACTAAGAATATCGTTTCTTTATCGTCAATCAGCATTTGATTTTCGATCATGTAAGCGGCACCAAATAGTCCAGTTAACACTGCACCAATCGCTGATAAAGTCATCCACGACATACCAATACGACGCATAGTTGGCATATCTTTCACTGACCGTACTGACATAAAACGTACTATGATATGCGGTTGACCAAAATAACCTAAGCCCCATGCCATTGCAGAAATAATAGCGATAGTTGAACCACCAGCAAACCAATCTAACATATTAAGCGAGTGGACTTCGCTCTCTTTCGGAGCGCTTAACAGCAAGTCATAGCTGGCATTAGCAAGTGTGTCTAACACTGGCTGGTCTAGCATCGTATAAGTAACAATAGGTACAGCAAGTAGCGAGACAAACATAATGCAACCTTGCACAAAGTCAGTCAAACTAACAGCTAAGAAACCACCAAACAATGTATAGAGTACGACGACTCCGGTTGTCACATAAAGCCCTGTTTCGTAACTCATCTGAAATGAGTTTTCGAATAATTTACCGCCAGCGACAACGCCTGAAGAAGTATAAAGTGTAAAGAAAACGATGATCACGATTGCCGAGATGACTCGTAATATATTTTTATTATCAGCAAAACGATTAGCAAAGTAATCTGGGATGGTAATCGAGTCATTCGCTTTTTCAGTATAGACACGTAGCCTTGGCGCGACTAAAAAGTAGTTTGCCCAAGCACCAAGTACTAAACCTATCGCAATCCAAACTTTACTTAAGCCAAATAGATACATAGCACCGGGTAAACCCATAAGTAGCCAACCACTCATGTCCGATGCACCTGCAGATAGTGCAGCTACAGCTGGTGATAAACTTCTGCCACCCAACATATAACCCGACACATCGGCGGTAGACTGCTTATAAGCGTACAAGCCAATACCTAGCATTACGATAAAATACGCAGCTAAAGAAATAATCATTCCAGTTTCCAAACTCGCCTCCAACTCTGAAGTTAAAACCTGGCTTTCAATCCTAATAATGACTCATAAATCAATACTATATAAAGTCATTATTGGTGTAAAAACCAACCTAGAACTTGACTATATCACGCAAAGGGTGAATAACTCCACTTACTGAGGTAGCCAAGTAATGATATAAGGTGGAGTTGTTTTTATCTGATGGTTAATTATTTAACTACAGAACATGGTAATTAATACTTAATTACCTTAGGATTAGATCGATGATGTATCAATTAATTAATACTATAGCATTGATATTCTAAATATAATTAATGCTATTTATGCTGTTTTATCTTATATTGCCCAAGTAATCGCTTAACTGATGTGGACCCGCTGTTTATGTATTTTTATGCTGCACGCCAACCAATTTTAGATCGAAACAAACAACTTGTAGGGTATGAGCTACTCTTTCGTGATGGCGTTGATAATGTATTCCCTGATATTGATGGTGACGAGGCAACCACTCGGCTAATTGAAGGTAGTCAATTCAATTTTGGTTTAGAAGATCTCACCGATAATAAACCAGCGTATATCAACTTTACGCTTGAAACATTACAAAAAGGCTACCCAACTCTGCTTGGTAAAGATCAGATTGTTGTAGAAATACTCGAAACAATTCAACCTGGGAAACGCTTGCTCGCGATCGTCAAAGACTTAAAACAAAAAGGTTATACGCTCGCGCTGGATGATTATATTCACCAGCCTGTATGGCGTCATTTTTATCCTTTTATTGATATTATTAAAATAGATTTTATCAATTGTGACGTTGACACTATCCACACCATAATCGAAGAAATTAAACCTTATCCGCATATAAAATTATTAGCAGAAAAGGTAGAAACCTACGAAAAGTATCAATTAGCATTAGATCTTGGCTTTACTTACTTTCAGGGGTTTTTCTTTTCCAAACCAGAAATGGTGCAAAGTAAAACCTTGCCGCCATCAGAGATAGCTCTTGCCGAGCTGCTTTATGAGACATCCACTGTTGAAGTCAATTTAAAGAAAATTACCGACGTATTTGAGCGAGATGTAAACCTCTCTTATAAATTATTACGTTATAGTAATTCAGCGGCATTTAAGCGCAGAGCTGAGATCAGCACCATCAAACAAGCACTAATTGTGCTAGGTGCAGCAGAAATTAAAAAGTTTTTATCCTTGTTGTTTGCAGCTCAAGTTGCTGGTGATAAACCCGCAGAGTTAATACGCTTATCGTTAACCAGAGCACGCTTTACTGAGTTGCTAGCTATAAACCATAATAAACTCAAAGATACGGGCATGGCTTTTTTAACCGGTATGATGTCATTAATGGATGCCATATTAGATGAAGATATGCAAAGCGTGATGAAAAAGCTACCATTATCCAACGACATAAAGTTAGCATTATTAGAGGATCAAGGTTTACTGGCACAATATCTGCGCTTAGTAAAATTATACGAACAAGCCAATTGGCAAGGTGCAAACGCGATTAAAGATGAGCTTGGTCTTGGCGCTGGTAAAGTGCCAGATGCGTATCATGATGCCGTTAACTGGGCTAATGAACAAATGAAAGTGCTGGCAGGATAATAAATAATACCGTAAATAACAATGCCAGCTTAGACGCTGGCATTTTTATTTAACCTGAAAATACACATTAAAGGCTTTCTAAAAAGTCTTCATCAAAATCGTCGGGCTCTTTTTCAACCGGTGGATTACCATCATACAACTCATATAACTGACGTTGAAAGTAAATGTCTTTCATAAAAATATACGGATCGAGTGACTCATTCAATAAGCTTTCTTGTGGTATTAAAGAAGCCCGAGCTTCTACAGCCTTTAACGCAAACACCAATACAGTTTGTGGCGTGGTTAAGGCAATTTTTGGTAACACATAGCCATCAACCACTGCACCCGTTAGGTTACGCGCTGTTGACGGTCCCATTCCCGGTAGCATTAAATAAGCACCGTCGCCTATTCCCCATACCCCCAGAGTTTGACCAAAGTCTTCATCGACAATATTCAAACCAAGCGATGTCGCAACATCAAATAAGCCAAAAATACCCACAGTTGAATTAACTAAAAACCGCGCTAAGCTCACGCCTGCGTTACCCGCTTTACCTTGTAGCGTGGCATTAACTACATCAGTTGGTGCACTAATGTTGCCAGTAAAATTGACGATACTACGGCGCACCGGTGTTGGTGTTACGGCCACATACCCTACCGCAACAGGGCGCAGAACATAAGCATCAAGTACATCCATATTAAAATCATACATTGGACGGTTAAATGATTGTAGTGGATCTCGCTCATCTATTTTTTCGTCAGGCACTTGCGCGCATCCTGCTAGCACCAATAGCCCAAACAAAACTAAACTCTGTCTTAACATCTTTTATCCTTAAGGTATTAATTCATTGATAAGTAAATCGTAAGCCTTGGTTTGGCTACGTTCTAACACATCTGAACGCCCTTCCAACTCACCCGTTGAAGGCATTACTGATGCATCCTTTGAAATGCGTGCAGTTAAAATAATTTTATCAACGCTTGAAAGCGTTAACCCTGCGACCATAGCATTACTATCACTTAACTGTACTTCAATTGGAAAACTATAATCTGTTAATTTTACCACTGCGAGCGGCATTGGCGGACCATTGGCAGCTTTTGCAAATACGAATAAGGTACCTTGGATTGGAAGCTTGTCCGCAAGCTGTGGCGCAAGATTAACGGTAACTTTGATAGCACTCATTTTAGCTGCGTTATTATCCTCGCCACTGCCCTGCTCAGCTTGTGGTTGCAATGCAGGTGCTAGTTGTGTGTTTTCAGCTGTAATATTTTGTTCAATTTCAGTAATTCGCTGAGCAATCATGTCATAGCGAGTATCTTGCTCATCCATACTCTTTAAAAGCACTTCGAATGCTGCTTTTGCTTGCAACCAATCATGACGCTCATAAGCAATTAACGCTAACAATGAAATAGCATCAAGGTTAGTTGGATCGTCTTTGAGCACTTTAGAGAGCATACCCGCAGCGCGCGTCATATTTACATCACTGCCTTCAAGTAATAGTACTTGGCTGTAACTGATCAGCACAGGCATGTTGTCAGGATCCATGCGTAGCACTTTATCAAATGACTGTTGCGCCATGTCGTATTCATTCAATGACATTGCAACACGACCGAGTAGCATCCAAGCCACTTGATCATCACCACTTTGCGCAAGTTTAGTGCGTAGCCCTAACGCAAACGCTTGTAATTCATTTTGGGTTAAAGGTTCGCCTTGTTGCATCACGGCTCGTTCACCATAAACTGCTAAATTATCCATGGCGCTGTGCCAGTTCTGCAACTGTTGTTGTGAACCAGTTGCGGTATAAAATACAGCGGTAAAAGCGATTAAAAATGCACTGCCTGTTAATGCAAAAATACGGTTATTGCCTCTGCTCATCAGTGATTTTTCAGGCGATAACTCATTTAGTAAACGACGTTTGAGCTCAATCACAGACTCATCATGGTTAACTTGGTCAATACGTTGATTTGCTAAATCATTTGCCAGCTCGCCAAGGCGCTGATGGTAGATGGCAATAAGCTCTGAATTAGCATTGTAAGTGAGACTTTGTACCCGCTCTTTACTCAAAAACGGCAATGCCACAAACGTCACAGCTAATAAGGTTAATAATGCAAAAGAAACCCACATTAGTATCATTTAAATCTGCTCCTGACGTTCATTTTTCGCAATGAGCTTGGCTAATAACGCCTCATCTTGCTCACTCCATGTTTGCTTAACCGCAGCCTTACGTTGACGAAAAATAATAAAGCCAAAGCCAAATACCACTATCAAAATAGGTAATACCCATAGCACTAATGTTGCTGGCGTTACTGGCGGATCGTAGTGAACAAAATAGCCATAGCGGTCAATCATATATTCAATCACATCGTCTTTCGATTTGCCTTCTTTGACTAACGCCAATACTTTTTCGCGCAAATCTTTCGCAACCACAGCATCTGAATCTGCGATATTTTGATTTTGACATTTAGGGCAACGTAATTCTTTAGTTAACTCAGTAAAGCGTTGCGCTTGTTCGTTGTTATCAAATTGGTAACGATCTTGCTCTGCCATAGCTATGCCACTGGCTAGTATCATTAAAGCAATTAAAAAATATTTCATGGCTGTAATTCCTGCATCAAGGGAGCAAATTTAGCACGCCAAACTCGTGGGTTTATATCGCCAGTATGGTGCAATAAAATGGTGCCTTTGCTATCCACTAAAAATGTTTCAGGTGCACCTGACACACCTAAATCAAGCGAAAGAGTACGGTGTAAGTCAAGAATATTAAACTGATACGGATCACCGGCACGACTTAACATTGACGTCACTTCTTCACGTAGCGCTGGCATATCAAATTCACCATCAAAGTCAGCATCATAACTTTGTACATAGTAAAGCCCGATAATTTTAACGCCTTGCTCTCGCAATTGGGTTAAATAATCTAATTCAGCTAAACAGGTAGGACACCAAGTGCCCCATACATTGAGTAGATATACATCGCCTTTTAATTGGCTATCTTGCCAACGCTTTGAATCCTGCATTAAATCAGGTAAATCAAAGGCTGGCATTGGCTGACCTAACCGACCGGTTTGAATTTCTCTTGGGTTTGAAAACAAACCTTGAAATAAAAACACGCACACTAAAACAAATGCCAGCAGAGGTATCAGCGCTAACAACTTGCGGTTCATACCAGTTTCTCCTGTGACTTATCGGTTTTTTTCTTGCTAGTACGGTAACGTTTGTCACCTAAAATCATAAAACCGGCAAGTGAGATCAATACACCACCAATCCACATCCAACGTACAAATGGCTTGTGATAGATGCGCAATGACCAACCGCCGTTATTTAATTGCTCACCCAGAGCAAGGTATAAATCACGGGTAAAGCCAGCATCAATTGCAGCCTCAGTCATAAATTGCATACCAATATCGTAACGGCGCTTTTCAGCATGCAGTACAGTGACTAGTTTATCATTTTTCAGGACGCTCACTTCTCCAGCATGACCACTGTAGTTTGCACCACGAATAGTGTATACCCCTTCAAAACGATACTGATATTGATTTAACTGTACGATTTCGCCCGGCTTCATCGAAACATCACGTTCAACCGAATACGCCGAAGTTAAAGTGACACCTGCGATAACAAAGGCAATACCAACATGCCCTAGTACCATAGCCCAATAACTAAGTCCTAACCTTTTAAGACCTTGGCTAAAGTTAGTTTGCACAGTAGCTTTAACATATAAATCAACACCGGTGGTGATCACAATCCATATCGCAAGCGTGGTCGCCAATAAAGTTAAAGGCGCTACGCTGGCATAACTTGAATATAACCAAGCAGCACTGATCACTATGCTCATTAACGCTGATACAAGGAGTTTATTTTGTAAAAAAGACCACTTATTTTGCTTCCAACGTAACAGAGGGCCAATGCCCATTAAGATGGCAAACGGCACTAAAATAATGGCAAACATTTTATTAAAGAATGGTTCGCCAATTGAAATACTGCCTAAGCCCATTTCTTTATGAACCATAGGTAGTAAAGTACCCAGTAACACAATAAATGTAGCAACCACTAAAAATATATTATTGAGCCATAACGCCACTTCACGTGATACCAGTTTGTAACGACCTTCGCTGCGTACTTGCGATACCCTAAATGCATATAACGTTAACGCACCACCAACCACTATCGCTAAAAACGCTAAGATAAATAAGCCACGATCAGGATCGGTAGCAAACGCATGCACTGACACAATAATGCCAGAGCGAACAATAAAGGTGCCCAGTAAACTCAATGAAAATGCAGCAATCGCAAGTAATACGGTCCATGATTTAAATACACCGCGTTTTTCGGTTGCCGATAATGAGTGCAATAATGCAGTAGCTACTAACCAAGGCATAAGCGATGCGTTTTCAACGGGATCCCAAAACCACCAGCCACCCCAGCCAAGCTCGGAATATGCCCACCAGCTTCCAATAGTAATACCTAGTGTTAAAAAACCCCACGCAGTCATTGTCCAAGGACGTGACCACTTAGCCCACGTATTATCAAGTTTACCTGTTAATAACGCTGCAATTGCGAATGCAAAAGAAACCGATAGACCAACATAACCCATATATAATAAAGGTGGATGGATGATCATCCCTGGATCTTGTAATAGTGGATTAAGGTCGCGCCCTTCGACAGGAAAATACGGCAGTAATAATTCAAATGGATTTGACATCCACAGGGTGTAAAGCATAAAGCCAACACCTAAAAAGCCTAACACACCTAATACACGAGCACGCAGTATCCAAGGCAGTGAATTAGAGCGCAGTGCTACTACTGCAGTCCAACCGGCTTGCATTACTAGCCACAATAAAATAGCACCTTCGTGCCCACCCCAGGTTGAAGTGATTTTATAATACCAAGGCAAGGTACTGCTAGAATGATAAGCCACGTACGCGACGGTAAAATCATCGGTTAAACTGGCATAAATTAAGGCAGCGAATGACATTAATACAAATACAAATTGGCCAACAGCTAATGAAGGAGCTGCACGCATTAACCGTAAATTACCAGTATGTGCGCCCCATAGAGGAAAAATACACAATAAAACACTCAGCACCATGGCCAGTGTTAGGGAAAAATAACCGAGTTCTGGGATCATCTTAATTGCCACTTTCTAAGTTATATTTAGGTTTTTCGTGTTTGATCCCCTTCACCGCTTCCGCAACTTCAGCAGGCATGTATTCTTCATCATGCTTAGCCAATACTTCAAACGCTTCTATTACATTAGGTTCAATCAACACACCTTGAGCAACAATCCCTTGCCCCTCGCGAAATAAGTCAGGCAAAATACCTTGGTATTTGATCGTTACTAAAGGGCCTGTATCAATCAAGGTAAAGCTTACTTGTAGGCTGGTTTCATCTCGAATAACTGATCCTGGGACCACCATACCGCCAATACGCAACTTTTGACCAATGTGCGGCTTTTCTTTATTCGGGCCTTTTCCTTCAATTAACTCACTTGGAGTATAAAATAAGTTAATATTTTCTTGCAGCGCATACAATACTAAACCGATGGCGGCACCAATACCGAATACAATAGCGACGACGCCAAGCAAACGTTTCTTACGTCTTGGGTTCATGCTTGATTCTCCTGTTGAGCGTGTTTAATGCGAGCCTCTCGTTCAGCTTGTTGCTGCACAGAAGCCATAATGCGCTTAGTATCATTAAAAGAGCTTACTAAAATACCTAATAAAATCAGTGCACATGAACCAAAAGAAAGCCACACGTAAAAGCCGTAACCGCCCATGGCAATAAAATCAGAAAAAGAATCAAACTGCATAACTAGCCCCTATTTAACAACTGACGCACCCAAGGGCGATGCTTTTCACGTTGTAAAATTTCATTTTTAAGACGCATCAAAGTCACCATGCCAACAAAACCAGCAAATGCGACTATATTTACCATTAATGGCCAAAACATACTTGAATCAATGGCTTTCGTATCAAACTTGGTAATAGTGGCACCTTGATGCAAGGTGTTCCACCACTCAACCGAAAAGTGAATAATGGGTAGGTTAATTACCCCCACAATAGCTAAAATAGATGCAGCTCGACCTGCTGCTTTTTTATCTTCAAAGGCATGATATAAAGACAATACCCCCAAATATAGAAATAATAGAATGAGCTCAGACGTAAGTCGTGCATCCCATACCCACCAGGCACCCCACATAGGTTTACCCCAAGCGGCGCCAGTAATAAGTGCAATTGCAGTTACACATGCGCCAACAGGTGCGATGGCAATCACCGCCAACTCGGCATTACGAAGTTGCCATACCAAAGCGATCACTGCCGCAATAGCCATTGATGAATAAGCCCCCATCGACAAAATAGCTGACGGTACATGAATGAAAATAATGCGATAACTGTCTTTTTGTTGATAGTCAGCTGGTGCATAGGCTAACCCCCAGACCCAACCAATAATCATAAAGACAACCGTTATCACGGCAAAATAAGGCAGTAACGTATTGCATAATTGATATGCACGATCTGCTTTAGCGTAGGGATGTAACCACTTCCACATATTAACTTACACTCACTTTCAATGCTGACGATATGGCGATTGGTGCGCTGATAATTGCAATGACAAGCATCGCACCAAGGATGGCAAGCTGACCACTATAATCCAGCGACATTGTGCTGGTATCGATAGCAGACGTTGCAAAAATTAATACGGGGATATATAAAGGCAAGACCAATAAACTCATCAAAATGCCGCCTTTTTGTAATCCCACTGTAAGCCCAGCGCCAATAGCGCCGATAAAACTAAGTAATGGCGTACCCAATAGCAAGGTAAGCACAGTTGCAATCAATGCTTGATTGTCTAAATTTAATAACAAGGCGAACAGCGGCGTCATCAACACCAACGGCAAGCCTGTAATAATCCAATGGGCAACGACTTTGCCAAGCACCGTTAACGGTAACGGGTACGATGAAGCAATCAATTGCTCTAAACTACCATCATGATAGTCATCACGAAATAGTTTATCTAAGCCTAACATGGTTGAAAGTAACGCAGCGACCCAGATAATACCGGGTGCCATACGGCTAAGTAGACCGGGCTCAGGACCAATTGCTAACGGAAATAATGTAATAACAATTAAGAAGAACAAAATGGGGTTTACGATTTCAGCACGCTGGCGAAATGCCAGCCGTAAATCTTTTTTACAAACGGCACTAAATAGCTGCCAATATGAATGCTGGCGTAACATCAGTGTCGGTACTCCAGAGTAACGGTTTGCAACTCATTAAAGTGGGTCGTTAAGTCTTGGTGGGTGGTTAATAAAATCGCCCCACCTTGTGCTAGGTGAGCTAAAAAGCGTTGCTGCAAAAATGCGATACCGGCTTTATCTAAGGCTGTAAATGGCTCATCCAGCACCCATAACTTCGCATCATTAAGCCAAAGTCTGATCAACGCAACACGACGTTGTTGACCAGCAGATAGAGTACGCACAGGTACATCTTCAAGACCAACTAAGCCAATCTTAGCTAATAATGAGTAAAGATCTTGCTCAGTGTCGTAACCTTGAATCTGTAACCAAAATCGCAGGTTTTCAATCGCACTAAGTTGGCTATTCACCCCTGTTTTATGGCCGATAAATAACAATTGCCGGGCAAATTCATCATAATTTTTAGCAATTGATTCACCTTGCCACATAACTTGTCCTTCATCGGGCGCAGAAAAACCCGCAATTATACGCAGCAAGGATGTTTTACCAGCCCCATTTGGGCCTGCTAATTGCATGATTTGGCCTGATTTCAAGCTGAAATTAAGATCCGCAAACAAACAACGTTCTTGCTTGATGCAGGTGACGGACTTAATGTGTAACAAGATGATGATTCTCTATACCCAAAATTAGGCGTTAGTCTAGCATAATGATAGGGTAATACGAATAATGCTTTGCACCGATTAACAAAAACTTGATTTAAAATAATGAACAAACCTACACAGATAACATTAGCGAATTCGCTTCCTGTCAGTCATTCGTCGCACAATGGCGTTGCACAGCAATTACCTGTTTTCAGCGAGCAAACACTCAGCGCTAAAAACATCGTGTTCGCCAAAGGCTCTGTGCAGATGGAAGTCTATGTTGATAAGCATTGGCAAACATTACGCTTAGCTACAACTGGCACTGAAACAAACACTCAAAAAATTGCCAGTGCCGATATTCAACTCAGTAATGATGGTAAACAACTCACTATTTTACCAAAGCAAGCTGAGATCAGCTTGCGTCAAACAAACCAACTGCAAAGTGTTTTAAATTTAATTAACAGTGGTGTTCAGGTCGAGAATAAACCTTTGTCGTTGCAAATTATTTTACAGCCTGCTGCAAAATTACTGTTAAATCAGTTACACGCCAGTATTCCTATCAATAAAGAAGTCGCCCAACTACTGCACAATGAGCAAGATCTAAAAGCAATAATTACCCCGAACCGCAATAATTTTACCTTAAGTGTTGTTAATCGCTTTGCTGATACACTTCACCAGCAGCCAATCAGCCAAGCAAAACTTGCTCTTTGGCTTAGTAAACTGGTACCAAATGGGCAGCTACAGCTAGATAAAAATACCGCAATACTGAGCTTTAATAATTATAATGGCAATATTAAGCTCGCACTGCAGCAGCCGTTAAATAATCACAGCATACACTCAACTCAGCCTGGTGGGGTAATTCAAAAAGTACAATTAAATGCGCTTAATGAACAATTAATAATAAAAACGCAGCTACCAAAAATAGCTCTGCAGTTAAAAAATTCATTAGCCCATACTTTTAATTCATTGCTACAAAAAAGCCATGTACCAGGCCAGTTTAATACCCAAACAAGTGTCGCACCTAGCAGCCCCTTATTGGTCAGCAGCAGCCCAATAAGCTCGTGGTTGCAAGACAGTTTTGCTGACTTAAAAACCCGGATCAGTGACGCTGTACGCTATTTTGAAAGCAAACCATTTAGTCAAGTCAGCAATAAATCAGCTGTAGCACAATCACTAACACCAACAGATCAAACTGCACAAACCTTACTACCCAAATCACTCAGGCAAATAAACCTTGTGGCAATGGCGACAAGCAACACCCAACCATTACTGACAGATATTAGCCAAGGTACCGCGCTGCCAAAGCATTATCATCAATCGCCTCCCCTGGTACAGTTATTTCAGCGATTAAAAGCCGGTTTAGCAAGTATTACAGAGCCTAATGCGGTTAAAAATAACAGTACTACTGCGGCGCCACTGAGCAAAGATACCGATAACTACAAACAATTAAATAAACTAGCTGCCGCGATTCAATCCAGCGAGCAAACTACAGTAGCGCAAAATAAAACACCGCAGGTTACTGTTAATCCAAAACAAGCAGCATCTGATATTAATGCTCAACCTGCTCAGCTAAACAAAGAACCTATCGCTAAAGCGCTAGCACACAGTCCCGAACAAGTTCTACCCAGCAAAACCAATAGTACAACTGTCAATGTCAGTGATAATAGCGCTGTCGCCAAAACAGTTATAGCCGATGCTCAGCAAAAATTAAAAACAACTCCACCTTTTGCTGCAGGAGTAGATACCAAAGTAGCATCTCTAACAGCACAGCTAAACAACGACAACCTAAAAGCAAGTACTCACTTACATATAGAAGCACTATTAAAAGGACCGATAACCAGCGCTTTGCCAGCCAGCCAGATTAGCTTGCCACTGGAAGCCAAATTATTGGCACCACTTTTAAAAACGCCTATCGAAAAGCCGCTACCTAATTTTAAATCAGCAGCAAACTACGATAAACAGCATATCGCTTCACAAATTAATAAACTAGCAGCGACCAAAGTAAGTAATAATGTCGATTTAAATCGGCTAGTCAATCAAGCTTTTAGCCGCATGATTGACAGCCAATCGTTGCAACCGTTAACCATTCAACGAGAAATACTCAGTGTTTTGCGTCCAGAAAGCTTAACCACTAGTGCCCTGCAAAATAGTTTTAGCCAATCTATTGAGCATTTGGCAGTGGCGATTTTAGCGGCTCCAAGCTTAGCAAATATCAGTGCGTTGAATTTTAACAGTCAAAGCTCACTTGATGCTTTATTACAAATATTAGTGCCTAACTTTAAAGCAACTAACCCACAGAAACTGCAAGAACAATTACTACAGCCACAATCACAAGCCTTAGCGGCTGAGCTGAGCCAAATAAAAACTGCAATTAGCCAAATTAACAGCACCCCCATCAATCAGCAGCCTGATAATAATCCGTTAGTACAATTTTTACTGCCGATGCGACTGCCACCGGAAACCGCACAAACAGAAATTTCATTAGGACAATATAAAAAACCAAGCCAAAATAAACTCGAAGCTAAAAATGTTTGGTTTGTGCGACTTAATTTTGATTACGCTGAGCTTGGCCAATTACAGATCACCGCTGAATTAATGGATAAAGCACTCGATTGTCAATTACTTGCCTCAAGCCAAGATATCACCGCAATGGCTCATCCGCACCTTGAGAGTTTGCGTCATAAATTAACAGCTCATGGCCTACAAGTTGGTGAAATGAAGCTAAGCCAAGGTGCGCCGCAACACCAAGCTTTTTATCAATCCCATGCCATTATTAATATTAAGGTTTAAGCCATGAGTGAGATACCAAAACATAAGTCTGCAATTGGTTTAGTTTACGAAGCCGGTCGTACTCCTACAGTCAGTAGTAAAGGGTTTGGTGAGCTCGCAGAAGAGATCATTAAAGCTGCAGAAGAAAAAGGAATTTTGATCCACAAAGATGAAGCATTGGCTAAAACGTTATCGCATTTAGAGCTTGGCGAAGAGATCCCAAGAGAACTGTATTATGTGATTGCCGAACTGATTGCTTTTTCATATGTACTGCGGGGTAAATTCCCACCAGGCTGGCAAGACTTTCAAGGCAAGTTAAATATTCAGGCGTAAAAAGTAAAAGGCGCTAATTAGCGCCCTTTTGATGATGTAACGACATTAATAGTTCTGCTTCGGCACGCGGAAGTTCACACTCTCGTATGATCTCTTCAATATCGGCACCTAGTTCAACCATTTTCACTGCTCGAGAATAAATTTTCGCATCAGGATCGTCATATTTTTGCGCATCTTGTAATTGCGCTAACTCTTGATTTCGCTGCTCTACAGCGACTAATCGCTTACCAATACTTAGCATACCGGTGCGCATTTCTGCGACTTCACTGCGTAAAATACTGAGCTGTTGTTGAGTTTCTTGCAGTTGCAGTATTTTGCTTTTTAATGCTGCAGCGTACTTATTATTATTAATAAAAATTAGTCCCAAGCATACTAACACCAGTACAATTGAGACTCCAAGCAACGAGTATAACAACATAGTTTTTCCGTAAGCGTTATAAATCGCTCAACTCATCCCACTCTTCGTCATTTAGTAATTTATTTAAATCAACTAAAATCAATAATTCACCATCACGATTACTGACACCTTGAATA
Source organism: Pseudoalteromonas sp. SG44-1 (assembly GCF_014164315.1). NCBI lineage: Bacteria > Pseudomonadati > Pseudomonadota > Gammaproteobacteria > Alteromonadales > Pseudoalteromonadaceae > Pseudoalteromonas > Pseudoalteromonas sp. SG44-1. The sequence continues at coordinate 76,375 of NZ_JACJEW010000010.1, read as the reverse complement.
AACTTGGCACTTTCTTCAGTACCAATGTTTGGTGCACTATCAATTTCTGAGCTACGCAAATAAACCACTTCTGCTACACTGTCGGCTAAGATACCAATGACTTGCTCTTCAGCTTCAATAATTAATACTCGTGAATTGTCTGTTGCTTCTGCAGACATCAAACCAAATCGTGCACGCGTATCGATTACTGTTACAACATTGCCACGTAAATTAATAATCCCTAAAACATAGCTTGGAGCACCTGGTACTGGAGCAATTTCTGTATAACGCAAAATCTCTTGCACTTGCATCACATTCACACCATAGGTTTCTGATTCAAGCTTAAAAGTTACCCACTGCAATACTTCATCATTGCCATCGGTATTTTTACTGCTTGATAATAATCTTTGTTCACTCATGTTATTACTCCGAATATCGTTACTGGTCGCGGCTATCTAAACCTTGCTCTAATAATTGACCTAAGCTTTGCACATCAATTAAGGCACACATTTTTTCTTTAATTACACCTGCAAGCCAAGGCCGCTTGCCACTTTTAGCTCGCCATTTCACATCTTCACTGCGTAGTGTAATGTTATTAACCAGCTTTTCAGCCAACAATCCCCATTGGCTATTACCTAAAGTAATTAAGTATTGGTAGTTTAATTTGTCTTCTAACTCTTGGGTATACTTTTCTGGCATCACCCAAAGCGCTGTATCAACTACATTAAGATTCTCATCACGATTTAGCATCACTCCTTTAAACCACTTGGGTTTACCAAAAAGCTGATTAACTTCACCTAATTGATGAATACCACCTAATGCTTTTAATGGTACTGCGAGGGTAAGCCCAGCCACTTCAAAGAATAACGCCTGAAACTCACCATCAAAATAATCTTCTTGACGCTGTACAGGAGTTTTAGCTTCAGCAACATTTAGCTGTTCACTCACTTTAGCTATATCTTTGATATTAGCTTGGATCTGTGGTTTCTCAAGGGGCGCGGGTATTTCTTCCTCAATACTAGTCTTTGGCTCATCAAGTGCGTTTGGCTGCACAATGGTTTGCTGCGACGCCTTGAGTGGCATTTTATTGCTACTTTCTGTGGATGGAACTTGTTCGAGTAATTTTGCAACCGGGTGTAAGTCTGTTGACTCATCGTCTTCGCACAGTAAAGCCCCCAAGTACTGGGTCATTACTTTTTCATTAGCAAATAATTGCTTACTCATTCATTAACCTTGTTCAATCAAATAATCGAGTAATGCGCGATAAGCATAAACACCTCTTGAGCGTGGACAATACTGAATCGGTACTTGTTGAGCTAAACTTGCATCACGGAACTTAGTATCTACGGGTATTACCCCTGGCCATACTTTTTCTTGGTACGTTTGCTGTAATGTCTTATATGCTTCAAGGGATGCATTAGTGCGCTTATCATACATTGTAGGGATAATGGTATATTGATACTGCTTTGATTGCGAGCTTTGCATTAATTCCATGGTCCGCATCATTCGGTCTAGTCCTTTGAGTGCTAAAAACTCAGTTTGTACTGGCACTAAAATGCGCTCACTTGCAGCCAATGCGTTAACCATTAATACACCTAACACTGGCGGACAGTCTAAAATAGCGTAATCATAATGCTCACTAATTTTTGCTAAAGCTTTTTTTAAGATAAGCCCCATTCCGGTCTTATTACCCATACTGCGGTCAAGTGTCGCGATTGCCATCGTTGCAGGAAGAATATCTAAGTTATCTATGTTCGATGGACACAAAGCTTGCAATATTTCTTCACTTGCCATGCTGTTTCCACGGGCAAATATATCATATACACTGACTTCTAAATCTTCTGAATCAATGCCAAAGTAATACGTTAAAGATGCATGAGGATCGGTATCAATCAGTAATACTCGCTTTCCTTGCAGCGCTAATATACCAGCTAAGCTCACAGCCGTGGTCGTCTTCCCTACTCCACCTTTTTGATTTGCTACCGTCCAAATTTTCACATCACACCTTATTTTTGTTCGTTGCGCGTTGTAATTCTTATACCACCGTGTGGGAGTTGGATCACTTTAATAGTGTTGTCATCACTTGGCAACTCAATTGGTTGCTCTGCTTCAGTTTCTGTTGCTGGTTGCTCGGTTGTAACAATGGGCTTGGGTGGCAAACCATATTTTGATAATGCAACGACTACTTTACGATTTTCAGCACGTCCTTGCTCTGTATCATTATCAGCAAAAGGTGAATACTGTCCATATCCTTCAATGGCCATGCGCGCAGGGTTGATACCTAATGCATCAAGTTCGACTAAAATCGAGGTCGCTCTTGCAACAGATAGCTCCCAATTAGAACGAAACATTTCATTATGAATGGTTTCATTATCGGTATAACCACGCACTCTAACGTAGTTATCTACTGGGGCAATAATATCGTTTACTAATTTTATCACTGCTTTCGCGCGTTGATGCGCCACAGCACTGCCACTGGAAAATAACATTCCTGAGCTTAATTCAATGATCAACCAGTCTTGGTGCAACTCTAAACTTGCTTCGCCATCGCGTATTTCATCGATCAAGGCTGATTGTAATTTAGTTAATAAGCTATCTAAAGGTTTGCCTAAGTGTTTTTGTTTTATATTACTGGTATCGCTTTGTCCATCCAGTAACTCTGGGCCAGCTTCTTGCTTTTGAATACTTTCACCAAACAGTAGTTCGTTTTCAGGAGTCACTCTATCGGTTAATAAACCGGTCCCCGTCACGCCTTGACCCTCTTGACTATACTGACGAGCTGACTTGTCAAAAACCTGCTCCAGCGAATCAGATAAAATTTGGAAGCTTTCTTCTTTATTAATCGCAATCGCATACATCACTACAAAGAATGCAAACATAATAGTCATGTAATCAGCGTACGACACTAGCCAACGTTCTGTATGCTGACTTTTGGTCGATGAGTGACGAAGTCGACGGCGCATCATAATAATTATTCTTGAAGCTGACTTGGACGCTCTACACGATACGCTTCAAGTTTCAGCTCAATATTGACAGGGCTATCACCTTGGCTCATGGCAATAATTCCTTCAGCTAATAACTCATGAAACAGCATCTTTTGTTCTACTTGTTGTTTGAGCTTGTTAGCCATAGGTAAAAACAATAAATTTGCTAAGCCAACCCCATAAATGGTGGCAAGAAAAGCAGTCGCAACCCCTGCACCTAACTTTTCAGGTTCAGTGATAAATGACATCGCTTGGATCAGACCAAGCACTGCGCCTAATATACCGATGGTAGGACTGTAACCGCCCAACGCCTCATAAACTCGACTAGCTTCAAGCAGCCGTTCTCTTTCTAGCAACAAATCAATTTCTAGTGTGTCTCTGAGTTTTTGCTCACTGTTGCCATCAATCAGTAAACTCAAGCCTTTGGCAACATATGGATCCGGATGGGTTAACGCTATTTCTTCAAGTGCTAAATACCCTTCTTGGCGGGCTTTTTGTGACCAACTTTTAACTTGCTCAATTGCTCTGTTGATATCGTAACTTGGTGGGAAAAATACCCAGTGGCTTATTCTTAATGCTTTATTAAACGTACTTGCTGGTGTTTGTAGCATTACAGCACCTAACGTACCGCCCAACACAATGATTAATGCCGGGCCATTAAATAAAGCACTCACAACACCGCCTTCTAGTGAGTAGCCATAACCAATCGCCAAAAGTGCAACGAACAGGCCTAGAAACGACAACTTATCCACAACCAATCTCTCGAACTAACCGATTAGCAACGTCTTCAAGCGCAATGCTTGCCGATGATAACCCTGCGTTAGCAACCGCTTGTGGCATACCATATACCACACTGGTTTTTTCATCTTGTGCCCAAATAGTAGCGCCGGCTTGTTTAAGCATTCTTGCACCGTCTCTTCCATCTGCGCCCATGCCTGTAAGTACCACAGCTAATACATCACCTTGGAACGATTTGGCTGTACTTGCAAAAGTAACATCAACACTTGGTTTATAGGTGATCCGGGCACTATCGTCTTCAAAAACACGTAAAGTGCGATTGCCAGCCCGTCCCTCAATCAACATTTGTTGACCGCCCGGCGCTAGATACGCGACGCCTGGCATTAATCGGTCGCCTTGTTGTGCTTCTTTTACTTTTATTTTGCACAAGCCGTTTAAACGTGTGGCAAATGCTGGCGTAAACGCAGCTGGCATATGCTGTATTAACAAAATAGGGTGCGGAAAATTAGCGGGCAACTGAGTCAGAATTGTTTGCAGTGCAACAGGTCCTCCCGTTGAAGTACCTATTGCAACTATTTGATATTTCTTTCCTGAAGCGCGAGTGTTAGCTGCAATATTAGTCGCAGGTGCAGCGCTCCGGTTAAAGCTTCGATCTGGTTGAGTTATCGCAGGGCGACTTGTTGTACCTGCAGAAACGGGAGGTATTGGTGCCGATGCAGGAGGCGTTGTCGGCCGACTAAAGCGCGAAAGACGCTTGCGTCCAATTTCTTTTACTTTATTTTGTAATAACTTAATCGCATCTTCATTATTACGAGCAATATCTTCAAATTTTTTCGGTAAAAAATCTAGAGCACCCGCATCAAGTGCGTCTAAGGTTGCTGTTGCGCCATCACGAGTCAGTGAGGAGAACATCAGAATAGGGGTTGGATTTGCTGCCATGATTTCTTTTACAGCACTAATGCCATCAAGCACGGGCATTTCAACATCCATGGTGATTACATCTGGACGAAGTTGATTTGTTTTATCGACCGCTTCTCGGCCATTTACCGCAAAACCAATTACTTCGATATCCTTATCTTGCTCGAGTATTTCGCTCACTCTGCGGCGAAAGAAACTTGAATCATCAACAACTAAAACTTTAACTGCCATTGGCATACTCTTGTTAAATTTTATCTGTGAGAGCCATATTTAGCCCTCACAATAAGATAAGAATTGGCCTAACCTGCGTAGTGTTTTAACAGGTTTGGAACATCTAAGATCAGCGCTATACCACCGTCAGACGTGATCGTTGCACCTGCCATACCAGGTGTTCCTTGTAGTAAAGCATCAAGCGGTTTAATAACAACTTCTTCTTGACCAATCAATGAATCCACTACAAAACCAACTTGTTGCGTACCAATTTGTACAATTACAACATGGCCTTGAGCTTTGCGTAATGATCTGTCAGCACCTTTAACTAACCAATGTTCTAAATAAAACAACGGTCGTGCTTTCTTACGAACAATAATGGTTAATTGACCATCAACTACATTCGTTTTAGTTAGATCTAGGTGGAATATTTCATTAACACCAGCCAGTGGTAATGCAAATGTTTGCTCACCGACAACCACCATCAATGTCGGCAAAATAGCCAACGTTAACGGTACTTTAATTTCTAGGATTGTGCCTACACCTAGCTCAGATTGAATACTCACAGAACCATTTAGTTGGGTAATTTTGGTTTTCACCACATCCATACCCACACCACGACCCGAAATATCAGAGATCTGTTCTTTGGTGGAAAAGCCTGGTGCAAAAATAAGGTTATAGGCTTCTGTATCAGATAATCGAGCTGCTTGCTCGTGATCAAGCACCCCTTTATTGATTGCTATTTTTTTCAGTTTTTCAGGGTCCATACCTGCACCATCATCACGAATGGTGAGCAAAATATGATCACCCTCTTGCGATGCTGATAAAGTAACAGTCCCAGTTCTTGACTTACCTGCCGCTTCACGCACATCAGGCATTTCAATACCATGGTCAACCGAGTTGCGCACCAAGTGGACTAAAGGATCTGCCAGTGCCTCAACTAAGTTTTTATCTAAATCGGTTTCTTCACCCACGAGCAGTAAGTTAATGTCTTTTCTCAAACTGCGGGCTAAATCACGGACTACGCGAGGAAAACGACCAAACACTTTCTTGATCGGTTGCATCCGCGTTTTCATTACCGCACCTTGCAAGTCTGCGGTTACTACATCAAGATTCGAAATGGCTTTACCCATCGCTTCACTTTCAGTATTGGTTGCTAAACTGACTAAACGATTGCGAACCAATACCAGTTCACCAACCATGTTCATTATTTGATCTAGGCGTTTTGTATCAACACGCACCGTCGTATCAGCTTGTGGAGGAGCTGGTTTTTTAGCAACAGCTGTCGCTGGAGCTGGTGCGGATTTTTCAGCTGCTTTCACAGGCTCAGACACTGCTGGTTTGGGCACTGGCTTAGCTGCGGCAACAGGTGCAGGTGCAGGTGTTGGTGCTTTTTTAGCGGGTGCTGGCTCAGTCTCAGCGACCGCTTGTGGCGCGCTGCCTTTACCATGTAATTCATCAAGTAAAGCTTCAAATTCATCATCGCTGATTTCATCTGGACCATTACTTTTCGTCGGTGCTAAAGGTGCTTGGGCCGGTTTAGGCGCAGCACTTTCGGTGCCTGCAGTATCTTTATTACTTACTAGACCGAAGCTACCAATGCCGTGCAATTCATCCAATAAATTATCAAATTCATCATCAGTAATATCACTATTTGATGATTCATTGCTGACAGTGGTTGTTGGCGTTATAGGACTTTGCCCTTGTCCGTGGAGCTCATCAAGCAGGCTCTCAAATTCATCTTCTGTTATCTCATCGATTTGAACATCTTTTTGATCGCTATCAACTTGACCATCAAATAATGAGTCTAGCGCAAATGGATCGTCAGAATCATCTAAAATATCATCAGCATCAACAACAGGGATATCGCCTGCAGGTTCAGCACTGCCAGTTAATTCTTCAGCCGTTGGCGGCAGCCCTAATTTATGTAAAACAGCGAGTAATTCTGGATTTGCTGGTTCTGGTTTTTCTCTACTTTGGATAGTCGCAAACATTTCGTTGATAGTATCGAGTGCTTGCAAGATCACGTCCATCAGTTCGGAATTAACCTTACGAACACCTTGACGCAATAAATCGAAAACGTTCTCTGCACCATGGCAAGCATCGACTAGTTCAGTCATGCTTAAAAAGCCTGCGCCGCCTTTTACCGTATGAAAACCACGGAAAATTGCATTGAGTAATTCGGTATCATCTGGGTTATTTTCAAGCTCCACCAGCTGTTCTGACAAAAGCTCAAGAATTTCTCCAGCCTCTACTAGAAAATCTTGTAAAATATCTTCATCGACTTCAAAGCTCATGCAGTTTTCTCCTCTTAGAAGCCCAAGCTTGATAATAAATCATCAACATCATCTTGTCCTGAGACAACATCATCACGAGATTCTTTATCAATAATTGGCCCTTCAGGGCCTGCAAGTGTATTTTCAGCAGGCGGTTTTTCAATGACTGGTGCTATTGTTTTTGTTTCGCTATCATCTTGGCTGCCAAATGCTGTCAACAAGTGGATCAAGCTGTCTTCTACTTCTCTAACAAGCTCGATAACCCGACGGATCACTTGACCGGTTAAATCTTGAAAATCTTGTGCCATTAACACATTGGTCATGAGTCCTTGCAACTCATCCGTTTTAGTTTGCGAGCTATTCATGAACTTATCTAAGCTATGGCAAAGTGTTTTAAATTCACCTAGCTCAATTTCACGATTCATTAAACGATCCCAAGTGGGTTTAATGTCTGAAATGTCATCAGCAAGCTGTTGGGCAATGGGTAAACTTGCTTCTACAGCATCCATGGTTTTATTAGCAGCGTTTTCGGTCATTTCCATAACATAGTTAAGACGCTGCTTCGCGTCGGGTAGTGCATCTTTGGTCAAATCAGCTAAACGTGTATCAAGCTCAAAATTTTTCAACGCATCATGAAGCTGACGCGTAAGTTTGCCTACTTCGGCAAATAATTCTGATTGCTCTTTTGACGCCGCATCAATAATTAACTGATCAGCTTTATCTTGTTCACCGTTTTCAAGGTAAACCACAAGCTGACGGGCTTGTTCTAAACTGATCTGAGGCGCAGCAGGTGCTGACATAAGCCTCTCCTATTTATTTAACCTAAACGCTCAAACACTTTTTCCAATTTGGTTTTCAGTGTTGCAGCTGTAAATGGTTTAACGATATAACCGTTAACACCAGCTTGTGCAGCAGCAACAATTTGTTCTTTTTTAGCTTCTGCTGTTACCATTAAAACAGGAATGTGTTTCAGGCTGTCATCGGCCCTAATAGCGCGCAAGAGATCGATTCCTTGCATGCCAGGCATGTTCCAATCTGTAACTACAAAATCAAATTCTTGATTCTGCAACATCGGTAAAGCTGTTGAGCCATCGTCAGCTTCTTGTACATTTGTAAAACCCAAATCTCTTAACAGATTTTTGATAATACGTCTCATCGTCGAAAAATCATCAACAACAAGAATTTTCATGTTTTTATCCAAAACATCCTCCGGTGAGGTCTGAACCTATATTTACTTACTACTAATTAATCCAGTCATTGATTTTTGCTTTGAGCTTAATCATCGCCTGACCATGTATCTGACTCACACGCGATTCACTTACATCGAGTATATGTCCAATCTCTTTTAAATTCATTTCATCGTTATAATACAGCGACAATACTAACCCATCTCGTTCAGGTAAAGATTGTATAGCTGTTAATAATGATTGATTAAAGCGTTCATTTTTAACGTTATTAAAGGGCTTGTCCAGTGCTAAATCATGTCCCACTGGTGTGATAACATCTTCATCTACCCCTAAGTCTTCTATACCTAACACTTTACTTGAATTTACATCACTAAGAATATGATGGTACTCATCTAGCGTAATATCAAGTTTTTCAGCAACTTCACTGTCTTTAGGTTCTCGATTCAGGCTGCTTTCTAGCTCACTAATCGCTTCAGCGACTCTGCGGCTATTACGGTGCACTGAGCGTGGAGCCCAATCACCTCGGCGCATTTCATCCAGCATCGCACCACGGATACGAATGCCTGCAAAGGTTTCAAAGCTTGCACCTTTAGTCGCATCAAAGTTCTTTGATGCTTCAATTAACCCTATCATCCCCGATTGAATCAAATCATCGAGTTGCACACTCGCGGGTAAACGAGCGATTAAATGACAAGCCACTTTTTTGACTAAGGAAGCATGTCGCTCAACAATCACATTTAAATTTTGTGTCGATTGATATCCCATCGCTTTATTCACCGATGCCGTCATAGTTAGCCGTTTACTAATTTTTCTATGAAAAATTCTAAATGACCAGATGGTTGATTAGGTATAGGCCATTTAACTGCTTTTGTCGCTAATGTTTTAAATGCTATTGCTGCTGGGGAACTTGGAAATAAATCAACAATCACTTTCTGACGACGAGTTGCTTTACGCATATTTTCATCATACGGGACTGTTGCTACCAATTCCATTGAGACATCCAAAAAGCGATCCGTTACTTTTGAGAGCTTAGCAAATAGTTCCTGGCCTTCACGCATGCTGCGCACCATATTAGCAACGATTTTAAATTTATACACACCGTGCTCACGACTCAATACTTTGATTAATGCATAAGCATCAGTTATTGAGCTCGGTTCATCACATACTACTACCATGACATCTTGCGCTGCGCGCGAAAAACTTAATACCATGTCAGAGATACCAGCAGCAGTATCAACAATTAATATATCAAATTCGGTATTTAATTCACTAAAAGCGCGAATTAAACCAGCATGTTCTGATGGTGAAAGTTCCACCATACTTTGTGAGCCTGACGTCGCTGGTACTATTTTAATTCCTGCAGGCCCTTCAACTAAAATTTCATCGAGCTCGCATTCACCTGATAGTACATGAGATAGATTACGCTCTACCCTAAGTCCTAACATCACATCACAATTTGCTAAACCCAAATCGGCATCCAGTACTAACACTCGGTTTCCGAGCTGACCCAACGCAATCGCAGTGTTAAGTGAGACGTTAGTTTTCCCTACGCCACCTTTGCCACCTGTTACAGCGATAACTTTAACGCCGTTATTATTGTTTTGACTCATTTTACGCAGGCCACTTGCTTGATCTAATACTGTGTTAATCATACATCCCTACTGTGCTTGACGCTACTGCTTGGCGTCGTGAATGTTGTGCTTTTGTTCTTTTTAAATACAATTGTTCTGCTTTTTTTACTAATTTCTCTGCATTGGCGACCCGAATGTCCTCTGGAACGCGCTGACCGTTAGTAAGATACCCTATTGGAAGGCGATTTTGAATCGCTATACTAATAATCTCACCTAAACTTAATGATTCGTCTAATTTAGTGAAAATACAGCCACTTAATTGTACCTTCTTAAAGTGTCTTACGGTTTCTTGTAAAACATTAATTTGTGCGGTCGCACTGAGCACTAAATAATTGCGAATATCGACACGTTGATTACGCATTAGTGTATTTAACTGCTCAGTTAAACGTAAATCACGTTGGCTCATTCCCGCTGTATCTATTAATACTAGACGCTTATTTCGTAAATGATATAAAACTTCTGCTAATTCATTGGCATCTTTAACTTGTTTTACACCACAACCGATGATTCGGCCATAAGTAGCAAGCTGTTCATAAGCGCCAATACGGTAAGTATCAGTGGTAATAAGCGCAACTTTATCTGCGCCATATTTTTGTGCGCCAAGGGCTGCAAGTTTTGCCACGGTTGTAGTTTTACCAACCCCAGTAGGGCCAACAAGTGCATATACGCCGCCTTGGCGTAGTATTTCATTATTTGTAGTATGCATTTGGTTTTCAACCATTTGCAATAGCGCTTGCCATGCTTGCTGACGTGACACATCATCGGGAATAAAACAGGCCATTTGCTCTGCAACTTCACTGTCAATACCCATTCCGACTAAACGATCGATCATGCATGCGCGAGTAGGGTCGCGACGCGCTAAATCTTGTTGCATCAAGCCAGATACTTGATACTCAAGTAATTGACGCATCGCTGCCATTTCATCACGCATAGCGGTAATTTCATCTGTTTTGGGTGCACTTTTTGTTGGCATCGGAGTATCTAAATCATCAAAACCACTTTCTAGATCATCATCAAAACCTAAGCTATGTGCTTGCGTTTGTGGACGCGACGCAGTATCGCGACGAGCAAAATCATTATGTGCTTGTGGTTCATGGCGAGTTTGCTGTGCTTGATGTTGTTGCTGTGGTTGATACTGAGTTGATGTATCAATCCCTGACTGGCTAAACATCGATGCAAGCTCAGGTGAACGTGGACGCGGTGATTGGCGCTCTAATAATGCTTGTAAGCTATCAGCTACCGCAGCTTGCGGCTCAGGCTGTGAACGTTGTGGCGCAGGTTTAACAAAGTTAGCATTTGTTTGTGCTTGTGCCGTAGCAACATGTGCTTGTGCAGGTGCTTTCGGGGCTGCTTTTTCATAATCAACGGCGGCAACAATCTCTACCCCATTGGCTAATTTTTTATTTGACATGATTACAGCATCTACACCGAGTTCATCTTTAACTTCTTTCAGTGCGGTGCGCATATCTTTAGCAAAAAAACGTTTTATTTTCATGGTTCAACCCCTTTAAAATCCGATTATTGGCCTACTGAGCTGACAATCTTGATCTGTCTTTCGTCTGGTACCTCTTGATAAGACATCACTCGCAATCCTGGAATGGTGTACTTAACAAAACGAGATAACACAGTGCGTAACATTCCTGACGTTAGCAATATCGAAGGTTCACCGGCCATTTCTTGGTTTTGATGCGCTTCATTTAATGATTGTTGAAGTCGCTCTGCAAGTCCTGGCTCTATTCCGGCACCTTCGTCGCCTGCATTTTGTAGTGACTGATGCAACATCTGTTCCAACTCAGGCGCCAAGGTTATGACAGGGATTTCTGATGACATTCCAACCGCGTCTTGAACAATTAATCTGCGCAGTGAAATTCGCACTGCTGCGGTTAATACATCAGGATCTTGGCTTCGAGGGCCATACTCAACAAGGGTTTGTACAATTGAACGCATATCGCGAATAGCAACGCCTTCATTTAATAAATTTTGTAATACTTTAACAATTGCTGTTAGTGGTAAAATATCTGGCACTAGCCCTTCAACTAAACGAGGATGACTTTTTGCCAGCATATCTAATAGATTTTGCACTTCCTCGTGGCCGAGTAACAAGGCCGCGCTGTTAGTTAGTAACTGACTAATATGCGTTGCTACCACTGTTGCTGCATCAACCACGGTATAACCGAGTGATTGTGCTTCATCTTTTTGATCTGGTTTGATCCAAATAGCGTCTAGACCAAAGGCCGGATCTTTAGTAGCAATGCCTTTTATTGGACCAAATACTTGGCCAGGATTAATAGCCAACTCATCACCGTGCTTAAGCTCCCCCTCACCACTTGAAACACCCATCATGGTAATTCTGTATGCATTTGGGTCTAACTCTAAGTTATCGCGAATATGCACCGGTGGAATTAAAAAACCAAGTTCTTGAGATAACTTTTTACGTACCCCTTTGATCCGGTTTAATAGTTCGCCACCTTGTGATTGATCAACTAATGGAATTAAGCGATAGCCAACTTCAAGGCCAATTACATCAACTTGTTGTACATCATCCCAACCTAGCTCTTTTTGCTCTTGCTTGTTAGCAACACCAGTGCCTGTTGCACCACCATTGGTAGCTTCTGCTTCTTTTGCTGCTGCTTCTTTTAGCTTATTTTGCTGGGTGTAATACGCTAAGTAACCAAGTAATGCACCAAGACTTAAAAAAGCAAAATGTGGCATACCCGGTACTAAACCCATCACGATTAAAATACCCGAGGCGATAAATAATGATTTCTCGTTACCGAGTTGTTTCTTAAATTGATCGCCCATATTGAGCGATTCATTTTGACGAGTAACAACAATTGCAGTGCCAATTGATAACAGTAATGATGGTAATTGTGCGACTAAGCCATCACCAATGGTCAGCAAAGTATACACTTCCATGGCGTTGCCAAAGCTTAAATCATGCTGGATCATACCAACAAACAAGCCGCCAACAATATTGATGATCAGTATTACAATACCAGCAATCGCATCACCTTTTACAAACTTGCTCGCACCATCCATAGAGCCATAAAAGTCCGCTTCACGGGTGACTTCTTCACGGCGATCTCGTGCTTGCTCTGCACTAATAAAACCCGCATTCAAGTCAGCATCAATGGCCATTTGTTTGCCTGGCATCGCATCTAAGGTAAAGCGTGCCGATACTTCAGAGATCCTGCCTGCACCTTTGGTGATTACCACAAAGTTGATGATAATCAAAATCAAAAACACCACTAAACCAACCGCGTAGTTGCCACCAATTACCACTGAACCAAAAGCTTCAATAACTTTACCTGCGGCATCACCACCGTTATGACCTTCAAGCAGCACCACCCGGGTACTGGCAACATTTAGTGCCAAACGCATAATCGTTGCAATCAATAGCACTGCTGGAAACATACCAAATTCAACAGGCTTCATGGTGTAAACTGTCACTAACAACACCACTAATGCTAAAGCTATATTAAACGAGAAAAGAATGTCGAGTAAAAATGGCGGTAACGGTAAAATCACCATACCCAACGCAGCGAGCACCAGCAAAGGTGTACCAACACCTTTTAAATACTCTTTTTTATCTTTATTAAGTTGTTGTAATACAGCTTTAAATTCCATAATTCTACAATTTCAAAAAATTGACACTAAACGGAATTTGCAATAACTATTCCAAGTTATTAATTACTAGCTTAAAAGAATACTGATTATTCAAATCAATACTTATAGGCATCTGGAATTGGGAGTGTTTTATTCAATTTTGTAGGGCGTTTACCACGGCCTTTTTGAAAGCGTTTAAGCTGAAATACATAAGCTAAAACTTGTGCGACTGCAGTAAATAGTTGGTCAGGGATTTGCTCTCCTACTTCGGCGGTATGATACAGTGCTCGAGTTAGCATGGGGGATTCAAGGATGGGTACCTCGTTACCAATGGCTATTTTCCTAATTTGCATCGCCATCTCATCAATGCCTTTGGCAACGACTATCGGCGCGCCAGCGCGCTCTGTGTCGTACTTTAATGCCACAGAGTAATGAGTAGGGTTGGTGACAACTACATCGGCATCTGGCACATCCTGCATCATGCGTCGCTGCGACATTTGTCTTTGCGTTTGTCTTATACGCGCTTTAATTTGCGGATCACCTTCAGAATTTTTATATTCATCTTTGACTTCTTGTAGAGTCATTTTTAATTCTTTGTGATGTTTATGGCTTTGGTATGGCGCATCAATCGCAGCAATAATGGTTAAGGTGCAGGTCAGTCCTAAAAACATCCATGCGAGTATCTCTAAGGCATGAATGATATTGCCCGGCGCACTTTCAATACTCAGATGAAGAATTTCATCAAAGAAGGTGTTGATCAAAAAGATAGCAAAGCCAGCTACTACCACAAACTTTAAAATCGATTTCACCAACTCGACGCCCGCTTGTGGACCTAACATCCGCTTTATACCTTTTGCTGGTGACATTTTACTGGCTTTAGGTGCTGCCGCCTCCCAACTAAAGTTAAAACCACCTAACAAGGTATTACCTATGATACCCGCCAGCACAATAATAAACACAAACATCGCCATCGGAAATACTAGCGCATCGGCCACCGCTCCCCACACTGAAAACATTTTAGTGGTATCGTACGTTTCATTACGGTTCAAGCTGAGCATGCGACCCATTATATTATACAGTCCCTTGCCAATCTCAGGTCCGTACATAAGTAATGAAATGGCTGAAAAAATAAGTACAAACATGGTGCCAAGCTCTTTTGAGCGCGCAACTTGGCCTTTCTTTTTCGCGTCGCTTACTTTTTTCCCCGTGGGTTCTTCGGTTTTTTCTTGACCTGAATCTTCAGCCATCACTCTCTCCTATGGGGAACAACCAACTAAAGTACACATTAACTCAATCATTTTTAACCATTGAAATTCAAATTGAGTAACAAAGTTACCTAAGGTTGCCCAAATAATGACTAAACCTGCAACCAAGGTAAACGGAAAACCGATTGAAAAAATGTTTAACTGCGGTGCTGCACGGGTCATCACACCAAACGACATATTAATCACCAGCATAGCTGTTAAAGGCGCCAAAGATAGCACCAAGGCGGTAGTAAACATCCAGCCGCCCCACGTCACTATGTCCCAATAATGATCAACCGCCCACCAATTACCGTCGATTGGCAGCACTTCAAAGCTATGCACTACCATTTGGATCATCATTAAATGGCCATTAAATACAAAGAATAATAGCGTGGCTAGAATCAAATAAAACTGCCCAACAGCAGGCACACTCATACCATTAGAGGGATCAACAACTGAGGCGAAACCAAGACCAGTTTGCATTGCTAATATTTGCCCTGCTAACACAAAAGTATTCAACATCAATACAGAAGCAAAACCTATCGCAACACCGATTAACATTTGTTGAATAACTACCAAGATCATCTCAAAAGAGAATAAGTTATTAAATGTCGCAGGCGGAAGTACTGGTACAACTAAAAAGGTAATCATTACCGCTAGACCCATCTTGATCCGCGTAGGCACATTTTTAGCACCCAGCCCCGCCATGATCATAATCATCGAGCTGATCCGTACTAGTGGTAACAAAAAGTCACTCAGCCACTGAATAATGACTGAAAAAGGAAACTCCATACTAGCCTGCTATCTCTGGGATGATAAGCACTAAACGAGTGAAAAAATCCATTAACTCTTGCGTTAACCAATGCCCTCCAGCAATTAACGCACTGATGGTAATTAATAAGCGCGGCAAAAAGCTTAATGTTTGTTCATTGATTGATGTAGCAGCTTGAAAAACGGCAACCACTAAACCCACTAATAAACCTGGTACCACAATTGCGGAGACTAACTTAATAACTAAAAACAAAGAATCGCTGAGTATGTCAACAAAAATTTCCGGTTCCATGGTCCCCTCCTAACCTTTGTAGGCAAAGTATTGTATTGCCATATCAAGTACCTAAGCCAAAACTCTTCGCTAAAGTGCCCATTACTAAACTCCAGCCATCGACAAGTACAAACAACATAATTTTAAACGGCATAGACACAATCATCGGCGAGAGCATCATCATACCCATGGCCATTAAAACTGACGCAACTACTAAATCGACTATCAAAAATGGAATAAAAAACATAAAACCAATAATAAATGCAGTTTGTAATTCACTGGTTATAAATGCGGGGATCAATACAATTAATGGCGTCGCTTCAGGTGAGTCTAACTTGTCATACCCAGCAATTTTAGCGAAGGTTTCTAAATCTTTTATGCGCACCTGTGAGAGCATGAATTCCTTCATCGGCTCTTTGGCAAGTTCAAGCGCTTGAATCGAGGTCACCTGCTCATTTAAATATGGCTCAATGGCTTGCTGATTCACTTTTTGATAAACCGGCGTCATTATAAAAATACTTAGAAATAGCGACATACCTAACAGTATTTGATTTGATGGTGTTTGTTGCAAACCAATTGCTTGGCGCAAAATAGCCAGTACTACAATAATGCGAGTAAATGAGGTCATCATGATCACCGCAGCGGGTATAAAGCTCAGCGCGGTCATAATAGCCAGAACTTGCAAGGTTACAGAATAATCTTGCGAGCCATCTGGATTAGTCGTAATACTTAACGCTTCAATGCCTTCGGCGTTAACTGAGGGAATAAAAACGAATGCAAAAAGTATAAGCAGCCACTTAGTCATATTATTAATTCTTTTTAATGTGGTTAGTTTGTGGGTTTAATAGCTTGCCAAAACGTTGTGCTAGGGCTGGCAACTCTTTTTCTGTTAACGGGGTTTCTAATTTATGCAGGTAGTTAATACTATGCGGCGTTACACCTAATAAATGCTGACAATTATCAATTTCGACGACCATTAATCGCTCTCGCGCACTTAATGGTAAACTACGCACCACTTTAAATTCGTCGGTATTTGCTAAATTGGGGTTTAGTTTTTTAACCAAAAATGCCAGTACCACAATCAGTACTAGCACCATGATTAAAGACATTACCATTGAGAGTAAGTCGCCCATAGGTGTCGCTGCGGGCAGTGCTGAGCTTGCTGCAGTCGATAAAAAAAGCCAACTGCTCATCGCAGCTTTTTGATCCGTTCAACTTGGCTGATCACGTCAGTGAGGCGGATACCAAATTTATCATTAACTACGACGACTTCACCGTGCGCTATCAATGTACCATTAACTAATACATCCAGTGGTTCACCGGCAACACGATCAAGTTCAACAACTGAACCTTGGTTAAGCTGAAGTAAGTTACGAATATTGATTTTTGAACGCCCAACTTCCATCGAAATAGTTACCGGGATATCTAAAATTGTATCGAGTTTGCGTTTTTCTTCGCCACTCATTTCATGTCTAGTATCACTTAACTCGTCAAGTTCAGTTACTTTGGCACCGTCAGAACTGTCGGTTCCTTCGGCTTCGGCTAAAGCAGCCGCCCATTCGTCCATTGTATCTTGGTCATCACTCATACTATTAAACCTTTTAATTCTCTTACCAGTCTAAATCTACGCCTTCTGAAAGGTGTAGATCATCTTCTAGTTCTGCTAATTCCGCATCTGAATCAAGCTTTTTGCCACCTTTTGTAAAGACATGCAACTCTGATTTGACTGATTCAGGACGTCTAATTTTTTCACTAATTTGCAGCGCAACGTTATCACGAGAACGACCCATTTTCGCCCTAAAGGTCGGCAGCTCTTCGACAAACACCGTTATGTGCTCTGGCATTTCAACAGGAATAATATCCCCAGCCTTAAGCTCCATAATTTGCGCTAAGGTTAAATCAACTTCAAGCAGTTGTGTTGATATTTCAACTTCAACATCCATAATTTCATCACGTAAGGCTTTGCTCCAACGTAAATCGGTATCTTCAGTATCTGATTGCACACCAGCATCGAGTAATTCACGAATAGGTTCAAGCATTGAATACGGCAATGCGATATGGAAATCTCCGCCACCGCCATCCAGCTCAATATGGAATGAACTGATCACTACTACTTCGGTGGGGCTGACGATATTCGCCATTGCTGGATTAACTTCTGAATCAAGATATTCAAAAGACACGTCCATTACCGGCGCCCATGCTTCTTTGTAATCTTCAAAGATTATTTTTAATAGCATTTGTACAATACGGCGCTCAGTAGGCGTAAATTCACGACCTTCTATTTTCGCATGATAGCGACCATCGCCACCAAAAAAGTTATCAACCAAGATAAACACTAACCGTGCTTCCATGGTGATTAATCCAGTACCTTTAAGAGGACGAAAGCGCACCATGTTAAGACTGGTAGGAACAAATAAAGTGTGGATATATTCACCAAACTTTATCATTTGTACGCCATTGATAGAAACCTCAGCAGTGCGGCGCATCATATTAAACAAGCTAATTCGCATGTGTCGAGCAAATCGTTCGTTCACAATCTCCAGAGTCGGCATGCGACCACGAACAATACGATCTTGTGAAGAAAAATCGTATTGTAGCGTATTACCGCTGCCATCATCACCGTCCTGTAGATCCTCCTCTTCGACTTCATCGACACCATGCAACAGGGCATCGATTTCATCTTGGGATAATAAATCGCTCACGCTGACCCCTTATTGCATTACAAAGCCGGTAAACAACACCCGCTCGATTACTTTACTTCCCTCTACGTCCATTAACGCCGCTTGTACTTTATCAAGCGCTGCTACTCGCAGGGTTTCTTTTCCTTCGCTAGTGCCCAGTTCATCTGCGGTGGTGGTTGAAAACACACCAAGCAATGTACCTTCAATTAGTGGAATATGCTTTTTGGCCGTTTCTTCATTCACATCACCGCGCACTAATAATTGCACTTTTATTTGCACAATACGGTCACGACTTGCACCTGGTACGTTAAAAATAAAAGGTCGAGGCATCGCAACATATAAAGCACTGCCAACCTTTGCACCACTGCCACTTACCTCTGCAGTTTCAGTTGCAGGTGCAACCGATTCGTCTGCAAGTGTTTCAGGAGCAGCGTCTGAGCCTGACATCAAGAAAAAGCCAGCGGCACCACCAATTACCAATACCGCAGCAATAATAATTATAATCAGCTTTTTTTTACTTTTACTGCCATCTTCAATTTCTAAATTTGCTTCTTCAGCCATGCCGCTTTCCTTTATGCCTTGATAATAGCGATATTACGAGTGTCACCGCGCACCATCAAGTTATTTATTTTTATAGTCTTATACCTCATATAATAGCAGGTGTTAGGCATAGTAATCTATTGATGATGAAGATTGTTGCCCAGAGCCGCGAATTGGTTGCTGAGTTAATGCAGTTTCCTCTTCATTTTGTTGCTGATTTGCCTGTTGACCACGACCATTTTGTTGTCCGTCACCACCAGTATCACTTTGACTATTCCCCTGCTGGATACTGCTTTCACCCAGTTCAATTCCCTGCTGCGCTAACATTTCCCGTAATCTCGGCATTGATTGCTCAAGGGCTTCTTTGGCTTGCTGATTTTGCACCACAAAGTTAATGTGAGCTTGTTCTGCATCGCTACGAATACGAATTTGCATACTGCCCATTTCTGGCGGATCAAGACGTATTTCAGCTTCTTTATTATTAATGCTTAACAATGCACTCACTCGTTCTTGCAGTAACTTGGCAGCATCACTTTTCATGATATTCAACGCTTGTAACGCAGTTGGATCAATATTTATTTGTCTTGTCTGTGATGTAGGACTCGCTTGCTGAGCATGCATTACTTGCATATCAGCCAAAGCTTGTTGATAACTTTGCTCACTCCCTTCTACAGCCGTGGCTGTTGTAACTGCAGTGGTTAATCCGGTGAGCTGGCCAAACAATTGATTTACACGTGCCAATGTGTTGTCGCGCACAGGGCTTTGCTCTGCTTTAATATTTTCAGCAAATTGCTCGCTTTTTAGAACATTATCTTGTACTGCCAGTTTCACTTCTTGCTCTTTGCTTGCAGCCTTTATAAGTGCATATTGTGGCGCAGATACTTTATTTGTATCTGATTTAGCGGTGCTGCTATTGGTAGTTGTAGTGCTTGCTAAATTATCTGCCATTGACTGAACCGTCAATTGAGCTTTTGACTCAGTCCTTTTTTCAGTACTCTCTGGCTGGGCTAATTCAGTAATCGCCTTATTGATCTGAGTTAATAAAGCCCCTTTGGGCTGCTCATTGCTCACAAAATTTCGTAATTGCTGGCTTAATGCCTGTTTTTGCATAGGGCTTAACAGCGAAATATCTTTACTTAGTTGAGTTAGCTCTGCGGTGTTAATTGTCGCAACTGCAGTGGTAGGTTTTGCAGCTTCTTTACTATTAAGCGCTACAAATTCAGCCAGCATTTTTTTTAAGTCAGTTATGTTAGCCGGTGATGGATCTTGCTGACGAATGACATCAACCTGAGTTTGCAGCTGTTTTTGCTGCTCCGGTGTTAAGCTCGCCAACAGTGGATTTTCATTTTTTTGCACAGTTGTCGTTGAGTTAAGTAATACCTTGCTGATTTGCTCTAATACAGCACTATTATTACGCTTTGACTGTTCAGCTGCTTTTTCTGATACATCAGTTTGAGAGCTTGAAGCAACACCTTTAACCGCTTCAGCGTCCATTGCTACTTCAGTGGCACTTTTGATTGCTTGTTTAGCGTTAGCAGTAACGTTAGTAACTGCTGCATCTGCACTTAGTGCTGCGCTCTGTTGAGGTTTTCCTTGCTGAGCAAGCATAGCGTCGGAACCTTTAGCTAATACTTCACTGTCTTGTGGTTTACCTTGGCTTGTATTTCCAGCAGCAATTATTTGAGCTGCGTCATTGTCAACTTGCCCGCTTTTTAACGTAGTTGTAGTCGCAACTGCTTGTTGGATTGTTGGCTGCATTGCCATCGCTTTATTTTGCGATGTCTCTTTTGCGACTTGAATATCATCAATAATAGGAGTAACTGCATCATCAGGCGGAGTGTTCCCCTTTAGCTGAAGTTGTTTATCAATTGCCTCTGCCAGCACCTTTTTTTCTGTAAGTAACGATGGTTTTAGCTGTTTATCGACTAATTGTGCAATCGGATCATCAGTAGCAGGAGTCTCTGTATCAATAATAGGCGTAACATCATCAATTGGACGGGCTCCAGTGACTTTAACAAGCGTAGGGTCTATTTTTTCCTCGCTGTATTTCCCCAACTTTGAAAGTAATGAGGAATTTTCGACAGTTGGCGTATTATTTACCCGAGTGTCCATGTTATTAGCCGCCGTTATTTGCGCAAGCATTGCATCACCAGACATCGCATTTTCATCACTGTTGTCAGCAGACGTTTCTTGTGCTTTTTCAGCAACAATTACGGCTTCTGCTGAACGTGCCTCAGCACCCGTTGAATTAACCTTTATAGATGTTTCCGCAGCATTATTGGCACTTTGTAATTGGCTAAAAAAGTCACTATCAGTGCTTTCTTTATCTGCTGCTGCACCACCTTTGGCACTGTCTTTTTTATTTAACTGAACATCCTGCTCAGTTGAGATAAACACTGAAAGATCACTAATAGCCATAATTCACCTAGATTAAAAGTGGCAATTTGCCGCCGCAGTTTGCCAGAATAAATACTTATTACATTAAACAAGCAAATAATATGCCTAAGCTGATTTGAATTAATAAATAACCCTATTTTGGGCAATAGGCTATAAAACGCGACGTCTTTGGTAAAATTGATTTGCGGAAAATTCATCAAGCATTTTTTGTTCATTTTTTTGTGCGATCACATTCGCTTTAAGTTGCTGTTTTTCTATTAACTTAGCAACCGCTTTAGCCTTAATCTGCTGTTTCAGCCATAAACTTTGGCGTTGTGAGACAACTTGTTTAGCAGTACTAACTGTATTCGCTTGTTGACGAATGGCTTCTTCGATTTTGGCAATGAAAGCATGATATTGACTAAACCCGGCGCTACTTAAACCGGACTTTCCTTTTACATGTAATTGCTGAGTATATTCTAAGCGAAAGTTATTCAAGCCTTGCAATTTTTGTTGATTGCCTTGCAAGTTTTGCTGCGCTTGTAAATAATTTATCCGTAAAGCTTCTTCTTTATCATTTTCTATTTTCAGCAA
Source organism: Pseudoalteromonas sp. SG44-1 (assembly GCF_014164315.1). Classification (NCBI taxonomy): domain Bacteria; kingdom Pseudomonadati; phylum Pseudomonadota; class Gammaproteobacteria; order Alteromonadales; family Pseudoalteromonadaceae; genus Pseudoalteromonas; species Pseudoalteromonas sp. SG44-1. The sequence goes on along the minus strand of NZ_JACJEW010000010.1, from coordinate 54,369 downwards.
TAAACTGAGCTTATTGGTTGCCATTATGCTTGTCCTAATAATTGCGCAAGCCCTTGTAGGCCATCGTCATAGCTGATCACATCCTTCATGCCTTGTTGTAAAAATGCATTCACTCTTGGCATCATATTAATGGCCTGATCAAGCATTTGGTCGGTGCCTTTTTGATAAGCACCTAAAGTAATCATATCTTTATTTTGCTGGAACATTGAATACACTTGTTTTAACACTCGCGCTTGTTGCATATGTGCTTCTGAGACAACTTGTGGCATCACCCGTGAAATCGATTTTTCTATATCAATAGCAGGATAATGACCACTGTCAGCGAGCTCTCTGGATAACACGATATGACCGTCTAAAATGGCTCGCGCCGCATCAGCAATCGGATCTTGCATATCATCCCCTTCACTCAGTACAGTAAAAAACGCTGTGATAGAGCCTTGCCCTTCGCCGCCATTACCAGCACGTTCCACCAGCGCGGGTAGCTTTGCAAACACTGAAGGCGGATAACCTTTAGTCGCTGGTGGTTCACCAACCGCAAGCGCTATTTCGCGCTGCGCCATGGCATAACGCGTTACAGAATCCAGTAGCAATAAAACATTTAAACCTTGATCGCGAAAGTACTCCGCGATAGTTACCGCACTTTCACAGCCTTTTAATCGCATTAATGGTGATGCATCAGCGGGCGCGGCAACTACGACAGAACGTTTACGCCCTTCCACACCGAGTATTTCTTCGATAAATTCTTTTACTTCGCGGCCACGCTCCCCCACTAAACCAACAACTATTACATCCGCTTCTGAGCCTCGGGTCATCATACCCAGTAATACCGACTTACCCACGCCTGAGCCTGCAAATAGCCCCATGCGCTGGCCTTGGCCAACAGTTATCACTGAATTAATAGCGCGTACGCCAACATCCATCGGCTGCGTAATTGGTCGTCGAGATAATGGGTTAATGGAATTTTGTGCAAATTTTAAGTAATGCTCTGCTTTAATAGCTCCAAGCCCATCCAACGGACGCCCTAAGCCATCAACAACACGACCAAGTAAACACATACCAACAGGCAGTCCGGTATCATTTACTTGTGGGATAACTCGCGCACCAGGTAGTACACCAGAAATATGGTCATTTGGCATCAAGTAAAGCGTCTGGTCATTAAAACCAACAATTTCAGCATCAACAAAACCATGCATGGTTTCAATTTTACATTGGCTGCCAACTGGCGCGCGTAATCCTTTCGCCTCTAATGTTAACCCTACAACACGGGTTAAAATTCCCGCAACAGCAGGCGTTGGACTATGAATATGTTTTTGATACTGTTGTAAACGTTCACTTAATGGGCGTGGTTGAGAACTCATTGCAAACCAAAAATAGCGTTAGATACCACTACTATGCAAAAAACTATCCAACGTTTCTTTGACGCGGGTTTTTATAGTCATATCAATAGATGATTGTGGTGTTTTTACTTGGCAACCACCGCGATCTAAAGTCGGCTCTGCAACTAACTGCCAATGGTTTTCAGCTAGTGCAGCTTCACCATAACTATTTTTAACCAGTTCAATGTCTTCAGGGTGTAAATGAATACGCACACTTTGCTGCTCATTGGCTAACGCATCGATACACTGCTTTAAACTTTGCAAAATAATTTCAGGGGAGGTTTTAATTTCTTGATAAACTAACGCTTCGGTTAGCATTACGGTTAACTGTACAAGTTGCTTTTCGGCGTCATCATCGACTTTAGCTAATGGCGCTGACAAACTATCCAACAATGCTTTTAGACCCGTTAGCTGTTCTTCAATCAGTGGTTTTACTTCTTCTTGACCTTGTGTTTTACCAAGCTCAATGCCTTCTTTATAACCGGCTTCTTTTCCCTCACCTACGCCTTTTTCAAAACCATCAATATAACCCTGCTCGTGGCCTTGTTTTAAGCCTTCTTCGTAGGCATCTTGACGAATTCGTTCCAGCTCAGCCATCGTTAACGAAGGCAGCTCAGGCTCTTCGGGCTCTAGTGCTTGTTCACTTTCTTCAAGCTCTTTACGATATAAATCGGCCAGCGGTGTACCAAACGCCGTTGAACGACCATCGAATTTTCGAGTGTCTTGCGTAACATCTGGAATTGGCCAGTTTTCTAATAATTCATCAACTGCTTCACTGGCTCGTAAAGGACGACCTTGATATTGAGTAGGTTTGCTCATGGTTTACAAGAACTCCTCACCACCACCACCACCAAGCATAATTTCACCTGAATCAGCGAGACGACGTGCCGTAGATAAGATCTCTTTTTGCGCGGCTTCAACTTCGCTGATCCGCACAGGTGCCATTGCTTCTAAATCATCAGCAAGCATCTCTGCAGCCCGTTTTGACATATTGCCGAGGATTTTCTCTTTCAATGCATCATCTGTACCTTTGATGGCTTTCATCAGTACATCTTGTTGGACTTCTCGCAAGATAGCTTGAATACCACGATCATCAACATCCATTAAGTTTTCAAATACGAACATTAAATCTTGGATTTGTTGTGACATCTCTTCGTCATGCTCGCGGATTGAATCCATCAACTGACCTTCAATATTGGTATCGAGGTAGTTCATAATATCAGCCGCCGCTTTCAAACCGCCCATTTTCGCAGCTTGCGCACCAGCTTGTCCGGCAAATTGTTTTTCCATGATCTCGTTCAATTCTTGTAAAGCCGCAGGTTGTACTTCTTCAAGGTTGGCGATACGCATGGTTAAATCTAAGCGCACTTTTTCAGGAAACTGCGCTAAAATTTCGGCCGATTGCTCAGGCTCCAAATAAGATAAAACAATCGTTTGAATTTGCGGATGCTCATTGCGAATAATATTGGCAACTTGCTTTGAGTCCATCCATTTCAATGAATCAAGGCCTTTGGCACCGGATCCCATAACAATTTGATCTATGAGGCTTGCCGCTTTATCTTCACCAAGTGCCGCAGTAAGCGCTTTTTTGATAAAATCTTCTGATTGGAAGCCAATCGTACTAAAGCTTTGTATTTGTTCTATAAATAAATTGTGCACGGCACTGATTTTGGCTTGCGATAGATCATCTATCGCCGCCATTGCCATACCCACTTTTTGCACCTGTTTAGGTTCAAGGTGCTTTAATATTTGCGCTGCATCTTCTTCGGATAAGCTTAGCAATAAAATTGCGGCTTTATCTACACCGTCTAATTTATCAACATCAAACGCTGCTGGCAGTTGTTTTTGTTCTTGATCAGTCATCTTCAGTTAACCACGCTTTCACAACTTGTGAGGAGAGTTCTGGCTCATTTGCTACTAAGGCACGAACAGCTTTTAATAAGTCTTCATCGCCATGTAGGTCTGGTAACTGTAGTGTACCATCACTTGAGAAGCCAACCGAAGCAGAATCAAAATCTTTATTTAGCATATCTAGGGTGTTATCACCAATATCTACACCAGAACTAAGCGCATCATCATCATACTCTTCAAGGGTATCATCTGGGTAAATCAAGCGTTTCAGCATAGGTTTAACCACCGCCATGATTAGCACTATAATAACCAATGCGCCAAGCACTAAACGCACAACTTTCATAAACCAGTTTTGTTCCCACAGTGGTACTTCAATAGCTAAGTCCATCGGTTCACGTACAAACGGTACTGTCACTACTTCTAATGCATCACCACGCTGTAAGTCAAAACCCACACCACCTTGCAGTAAACGACGAATATTTGACAGTGCTTCAACTGAGCGAGGCTCCATAGTCGTTTCACCATTTTCACCCACTTTTGCCACATAATCGACTGCCACAGACACACTAATTCGACGAATAACACCACTTTGCTGACGTGTATGGGAAATAGTAGTATCAAGTTCATAGTTACGTGTCGCCTCTTTATGAGTGCGACTGGGTGATGAACCAGAGCCTGCACCACCTTGACCGGCAACTTCAGGAATATTCGAATCCACTGGGGGCTGATTTGTCAGCGCGCCAGGAATACCGATAGCTAACCCGCCGATGTTGTTTTCTTCAAAAGTGGTTTCGCTGCGTACCGCTGGTAAATCAGGGTTGTAGCGTTTTTGAGTTTCTTCAATCGCGCTAAAGTCCATACTTAAATCGACTTGTGCAGTGTAGTTACCCATGCCAATAACTGGCATTAAGATACCATCTATTTTATCTAGATATTCTTGTTCACGTTTACGTTCAATATCGTATTCTTTACGTGAGCGAGCAGCTAACGCACTTTGCGATCCTGAATTAAGTAATCGGCCATTTTGGTCTGTTACAGTTACTCGTGACGGCTCTAAACCTTGCACTGCTGAACCAATAATATCAACAATGGCGTCCACTTCTTCACTACCGAGCATACGACCACGTTTTAAAGTTAATACAACTGTTGCGGATGGTTTTTTCTCACGACGAGCAAAAACATTTTCTTTCGGGATTGCCAATAATACTTTAGCACGCGTGACATTTTGTAGTTCCTCGATCGTGCGCGCAAGTTGTTGTTCACGACCGTGCTTTAAACGTTCACGCTCTAAACGCTGACTAACACCAAAACCCATATCTTGCATGATAATATCAGTACCCGAGTTCGGCGCTTGCTCAATACCTTCGCGGGTCATTAACAATTTAATATTTTGATATTCATTTTCAGGAACAGAAACCACATTGCCATCAAGTTGATAGTCAATTTTTTGTGCATCTAAAAAATCGAGCGTTTGAATTAGCTCTTCCGTTGGCATTTTTCCAAGTGGACGCATATCTGGTTGACGTGCCCAAATAATCACAAAAATAGCGATCGCTAAACAAATCGCTAATGCAATAATTAAAGTGACCTGACGTAATACATCAACGCCGTTTAATGCACTTAAATAGCCTGACTTTTGTTCTTGTTGATCGTCATTATCAGTTTGGTCGATACCGCCGCCGGCCAAAGCAAGATCTGTTGATTGATTAGATTGCGCCACAATAATTCTCCACTACCTAGTTAAACAGGCATGTTCATGATTTCTTTATAGGCTTCTACAAGTTTGTTACGAACTTGTACAGTGGCTTCAAAGGCAACCGATGATTTTTGTGATGCGATCATCGCATCCGCTAATGACACATTTCGGTCGCCCATTTCAACCGCTACGACTTTTTGTTTTGCATCAGCTTGAAGGCCATTCACGGTATTGAGTGCATCACTTAACAAATCGCCAAATTGGGCGCTCGAAGTAGGCTGCGCCTGCGTCGGTAATTTGTTTACTTGATTACTACGACCAGCTTCGAGAGCCATAGATTGCATTTCTTGAAATAATGCGCTGTTTTGAATTTTCATAATTGTCTCTGACGATGCAGTTTACTAATAACTTAATAAAGCACAAAGCATGCCAACTAATAAATTAATTAATATCAATAGCTTGAGATGTGTTTTTGTTGTCAGAGTTTTGACAAGTTTACGCCCAGCAAGGCTGAGCGTAAATTAAATAGTGAAGGAAAACAAAAATTATAGAGGCTTAAGCAGGTAAGGTGATCCCCAAATCACGCATTTGTGCCAATTTATAACGTAATGTTCGTGGGCTGATCCCTAATGTTTCAGCTACATCTTTACGCTTGCCTTGACAACGATTTAGGGTCTCTAAAATAATTCTATGCTCTTTATCTTTAAGTTCATCTTTGTAACTTCCCGAATCCAAGCTTGGTAATTCTTCACGCAGCTGATTGCGTTCTGCTGTCGCTTTTATTGCTGGCGCTTGCAGATCATAATAAGCATCATTAGTTGGTGAACTTGTAACCGCCGAAGTAGTGTTTTCTGGTGCTGAATTAACCGGCACTAAACTTGCTGATAAAGCCGCAGTTAGAGGAGTCTGGGTTAAATTTTCAATAAAAATAGCACTTTCGTCAATCATATCACCGTGGCGTAATATCAACGCACGCTGGATCACATTATCCAGTTCACGCACATTACCTGGCCAAGTATGAGCTAATAATTTTTTCTCTGCCGGTTCGCTAAGTACAGCGATAGGCTCTTTGCTTTTATTGAGATGACGTTCAATTAAATGCTTTGCCAACACGACAATATCGCCTGGACGTTGACAAAGTGGACGCCACATCAACGGAAATACATTTAACCGATAATATAAATCTTCTCTAAACTGGTGCTTAGCCACAGCCTCTTTTAAATCACGGTTACTGGTAGCCAAAATACGCACATCTAGCTTAATAGTTTTGCGACCACCTAAACGTTCAACTTCGCGTTCTTGTAATACACGTAGTAACTTAGCCTGTAGGCCTAAATCCATCTCAGTGATTTCATCAAGTAAAATTGTGCCACCTTGTGCTTGCTCAAATTTACCCGGACAAGCTTGAATCGCACCAGTAAACGCGCCTTTCTCGTAGCCAAATAATGTAGCTTCGAGCATATTTTCAGGGATCGCAGCACAGTTTATTGCGACGAATGGCTGCTCTGCGCGATCTGATTTATCATGGATAAAGCGTGCGAGTACTTCTTTACCTGAGCCACTAGGACCAAGCACCATCACACTGGCATCCGATTTAGCAACCCGACTTGCAAGTTCTAATAGCTGAATGCTACTCGGATCGGCGACAATCGGGCCATCAGTTTCTTTTTCTGGCTCAGGTAGATAGCGGCTTACCATATTAAGTAGCACTTCGGGCGCAAACGGTTTGGCCATATAGTCAATTGCCCCTAACCGCATAGCCTCAACAGCATCATCAATAGTCGCATACGCTGTCATCATTAAAACCGGTAGATCAGGGTAATTAAGATTTATGCTGCGCAGTAAATCAAGACCACTCATCGCGCCCATTTGCACATCGCTCACGACCAGCGAAAAGCTGTCTTTTTTAAGTAGCACCATAGCTTGCTCAGCACTGTCAGCCGCAACGCAATCTATTCCAGACATTTCAAGCGTATCAATCAAGGCTTCACGAAGCCCTGCATCATCTTCAACCACTAAAATCGTGTTGTTCATATTGCCTCCGCCGATGTTGACTTTGTACAAATAGGTAACAGTAAACTAAAGCAGGCTCCGCCTTGAGCATTGTTCGTTACTGCAACTCGTCCTTGGTGTGCATTTGCGACTGAACTAACTACCGCTAAGCCTAAACCTGTGCCTTGGCTTCGGGTAGTAAAAAATGGTTCAAATAATTTATCAAGTAAGCTTAAATCGACCCCAGGGCCATTATCACTTACAGTAATACACACTAGCTCGGGGTCACTCGCATCCCGCTGCGCACTTAATTGAACGAGTGCATTACTGCCAATGACTTGAATACTATTGTGAATAAGGTTTTGAATGGCACTGGCAAGCGCAGTTTTATTGCCCATTATCTCGATATCAGGCTCAGGTAAACTGACCTGAAGTTCACTATTATTAAGTGCGACCATAGCATCAGCGCCAGTTTTCACTTCAGTTAATAATTGCTGCATGGAAACATGTTCAACAACTTGCTGATCGCCACTTTTTGCGAACAACAACATATCGTTTACTTGGGTTTCGAGATCTTTTAAACGCGACATTAACTTAGTATGAAAATTGCCTCGCGAGCTTTCGGGTAACCGCTTTGAACCTAAATTAGCGGCATACAAAATCGCAGCAGACAGTGGTGTTCGCACTTGATGTGCCAAAGATGCCACCATTTTACCCAATGCACTTAAACGCTGCATATGTGCAACGCGTGTTTGTAGACGACGCGTTTCGGTTAAGTCAGTCATTAAGATTAATTGCCCTGGCTCTGGCGCTAATGCCGTTATTTCTAACTTAATTAAGCGTCCATCTTTTAGCGATACTTCATGGCCATCATCTTGTTGGGGCCGAAACGAGCGCTGGATCACACTGAACCACTTTTCACCTTCGAGTGGCTCCCCTAGCATGTCTGTTGCAATTTGATTAGCTTTAGCGATCAAACCGCGACCATCAAGCACCACAACACCCGCAGGCATTGTATCTACTAAATGACTTAACCAACTGGCTTGCTGGCGTAATTCACTTAACTCACCAATGTACTCTTCTTGCAGTAAACATGGGTTATACTGGGTCGCTGTGATAAATTGTGGTTTTAAGACATTAGCTAAGGCCATAATGCATTCTCGTTTACAGGATCTAACTAGCTAAATGCACAAATTGTACCAACAATTATATTGATTAATTTCATTTGCTTAGCGTATAAATAACGCGACAAAAAAATGACAAACTAAAATAAGCAAAGCAAGGAGACACTATGAATTCAACAAATTTATGTCGCTGCCCTTGGCTCGATACCAGTAAAGATGACTATGTTGCCTATCACGATGATGAATGGGGGATCCCAGTATATGATGACCAAACACTTTTTGAATTTATTACTCTGGAATCAGCACAAGCAGGATTAAGTTGGTATACGATTTTAAAGAAACGTGATGGCTATCGTCGTGCATTTTTGGATTTTGATGTAGAAAAAGTCGCACAAATGAACGAGCACGATGTTGAACGATTAATGCTTGATGAAACAATTATACGTAATCGTTTAAAAATTGTAGCAACTATAAATAACGCCAAACGTTTTATTGAAATTCAGCAAGAATTTGGCAGCTTCAGTAACTATCAATGGCAGTTTGTAGGTGGTAAGCCGTTAGTGAATGAGTTAGATAAACTTAGTGACTACCCTGCAATCACAGAGGCCTCAACTGCATTTGCAAAAGATTTAAAAAAACGGGGATTTAAGTTTTTAGGTCCAACCACAGTGTACGCCCATATGCAGGCCTGTGGTATGGTGAATGATCACAGTAATGATTGTTTTCGTAAAGCTGAGATTATTGAAAAATACTAGGTGTTAAGAGCTAGAAAAGTGACTAGGCGCTAGGATCCTAAATCTAGCGTCTAGGAATTAATGGCTGAAGCCATTTCCTACAAATGCTTAACCCACATATAAGCAGGCTTCAGCCACGAAAGATTTATATATATTTTTATCTGCTCATTTGATCTCATTCACTTCTCTTTGTGCAAAAGACCTTTAAATGATTGATCCACCACAGAGAACTCCGAGTTCAAAGAGGAAGGGATTAGGGTCCTAGCCCTTCAGCTCCGTGTAGCGCGCAGCGCCTCGGTGGTAAAAATTAAGTAACTATTTGCAAGCACCGAAATGGTAGGTAGTGCTTTAGCGCGTCAATGAACTTATCACCGTAAACGACGACCACACTCTGTAATTACTGATATTGCGAAGTAAAATATTAGCAACTTAGCACGTGTTAATCTCGTGATAGGTTATATTTTTTCATTTTTTCAACTAAGGTTGTGCGGCGTACACCCAAGATCTCCGCAGCACGCGCTACGACATAATCATAACGCTCTAAGGCCTGAGTGATCAGGCTAATTTCCAGCTCAGCTAAATAATCTTTTAGCTCAATCCCTTCGTCGGGTAAAAGGTCTGCTGATGGCTGAATTGCTTCAACTTCTGGCTCATCGTCGTAATCACTAAAACCAGTACTGAAAATATCATTGAAAGCATCACGCTCCATAAGCTCTTCGGGATATTGTGGTTCATAAGCATCAACTTCAATATAACGATATTTTGCTGGTAGATCGGGAATATCAACCACTTTATCTGGCAACATGATCACCATACGCTCAACTAAGTTCGCTAACTCGCGAATATTCCCCGGCCATGTGTGCTCTTTTAAACTATCAATTGCCCGCTCAGTAAACTTAGCGGTAGTACCACTTTGCTCATTAATACGGCGCATTAACTCTTTTAATAATAATGGAATATCATCAGCACGTTCTGCAAGAGATGGGTTTTCGATAGGAAAAACATTGAGTCGATAATATAGATCTTCGCGGAAACTTCCTTGCTCTATCATTTGTTCAAGATCACGGTGTGTAGCAGCAATCACCCGTACATCGGCTTGAATTGGTTTTGTACCACCAACCCGCTCATAGCTGCGCTCTTGTAACACTCGCAATAACTTTACTTGCATTTGCAGCGGCATATCGCCAATTTCATCTAAAAACAGCGTCCCCCCTTGAGCAAGTTCAAAGCGGCCCTTGCGCGCTGAAATAGCACCGGTGAACGCGCCTTTTTCATGACCAAACAACTCACTTTCTAACAGCTCCGCAGGTATAGCCCCACAGTTAACGGGTACAAATGGCCCTGTATTACGTTTTGATAGTAAATGAACATTACGAGCAACCACTTCTTTACCAGTACCTGATTCGCCTAAAATTAATACGTTGGCGTCCGTTTTAGCAACTTGTTCAATTAAAAAGCGTACATCTTTAACCGCTTCAGTTTCACCAACTAAGCCATCAAAGGTTTTGTGCGGTTTTGCGTGTTTATGCTCATTTGGCAACATCCGTTGATACTGTTGGCAATCATGCAGTAATTGAGTCGTTACATCATGGTTAAAAGGTTCACAGATAAGGCCAACTACATTGGCAATGCTCAACAGTGGTTTAAGGGTTTCACCAATTAATAGAAATGGTATTGTTGGATGGCGCTTGATCACGCTTTCATGATCTAAGCTTTGCAATGCACCGAGGATCACCATACATGATTGCTTTTGGTATTTTTCACATTCTTGTTCAAGGCTTGCATCGTCAAGCAGTTGCACTGCCTCACCAATAAAGGTAAGCGCAGCATGTAAACCAATCGCACGATTATTATTATTGTCTAAAATCAAGATCATTATTTAGCGAACCACAGTTACTACAAGCTATTAATAATTTAAATTGTAAGCGAGTTTGACAGGGATGCAAGCACAAAGCGGCAGTTTTTTGACATAGATGCCAAAAAACAGACACTAAGCTAATTGCAAGTAATACTTAAGAATTACTGTTTTATCATAGCCGTTATAATAACCCTAAAATAGATTCAGCCGATTGGTTAGCTTGGCCACGCAGTGCTATTGACGCTTGAGCTAAAATATCATTTGATACCTGCTGTGAAACCGCCTGAGCATAATCGGTATCTTGAATTCGACTTTGGCTCGCGGCAATATTTTCTTGCTGAGTACCCAGGCCTTTAATAGTGCTAGCCAATGTATTTTGAAAAGCACCAAGTTCAGCACGCTGGGCGTTAATTTCGTCCGCCGCTTGGTCACTAATATCAATTGCAGCTTGTGCACCTGCTTGAGTAGAAATATCAATTGTTGATATTACTGATGCAAAACTACCATCCGAAGGAGTAACCGTTTGATTTGCATTCGCATCTGGACCAACTTGAAACGACACCGACTGACCATCAAACAAAGGTTTACCTGCAAAATTGGCATTTTCAAACGTCTCTGTAATCTGACTTTGTAATTGCACCACTTCTTCTTGCAAAGCAGCACGGTCATTATCATTTAATGCGCCATTACCTGCTTGAATAGATAATTCACGAATACGCGAGACAGCATCGTTGACACCCGACAAGTTTGACTCGGTCGCTTGCGAATAAGAAATACCATCATAGGCATTATTCACCGCTTGGCTGTAACCGTCTTGCTGGGAGGTTAACCGATCTATAATTTGCAATGCCGCGGCATCATCTGCCGCAGAGTTGACTTTTTTACCCGTAGCAAGTTGCTCTGCAAGCTTGTTACTGGTTTGCTGTGTTTGGTTTAAAAAACTAGTTGCTGGTGATTGAATTTTCATAACAGGCTCCGACACGCTGATTGGTTAAATTATAGCTTAATTTGCCAAATTTTGCACTTTGTACCATTGTTTAATTAAATTAACTTGGCATCGTGCTTGCTAACCTACTCTGTTAATAGGTAAAGTACTGAGCAGTGTATTAAATTTCACTTTTTGCGTATTTAATTTTTTACTATAACTACGCCAATGATAAATAACTTGGGTAAAACTATGTTCGATAACAAAACAATTTTAATTACCGGTGGTACCGGATCATTCGGTAAAAAATACGTAAAAACGTTACTTGAGCGATACAAGCCAAAAAAAATAATTATTTTCTCTCGTGATGAGTTAAAACAATTTGAAATGCAGCAAGACTTTGATCAACCATGTATGCGTTACTTTATCGGTGATGTACGCGACAAAGACCGCTTACGCCGTGCAATGCGTGGAGTAAATTACGTTATTCATGCTGCAGCTCTTAAACAGGTCCCTGCCGCAGAATATAACCCGATGGAATGCATCAAAACTAACATTAATGGTGCTGAAAATGTCATTGATGCTGCCTTAGACAATAATGTTGAAAAAGTCATTGCGCTTTCTACTGATAAAGCAGCCAACCCAATTAATTTATATGGTGCGACAAAATTAGCATCCGATAAATTGTTTGTTGCCGCTAATAATATTGCCGGTGGTAATCGCACCACATTTTCAGTTGTTCGCTACGGTAATGTAGTCTGCTCGCGCGGTTCAGTAGTGCCTATTTTCCAAAAGTTTATTGATCAAGGCCGCGACCATATCCCTATCACCCATGAAGAAATGACCCGCTTTTGGATCAGCCTTCAGCAAGGTGTTGATTTCGTTTTAACTAACTTTGAGAGGATGTTAGGGGGAGAAATTTTTGTTCCCAAGATCCCATCAATTCGTATTACTGATTTAGCAACAGCAATGGCACCAAACCTGCCACAAAAAAATATCGGTATTCGCCCGGGCGAAAAATTACATGAGGTGATGTGCCCTTCTGATTTGTGTTTTGATACCTACGAATTTGATGATCATTTTGTGATTGCACCTGGCATTAAATTTAGTAGTCGCAGCAATAATTTTGATACAAATGCATTAAATGAGTGCGGTAGGAAAGTTGAGATCGGATTTGAATATAGTTCTTTAAGTAACCCCCACTTCTTAACGATAGAAGAAATAGCAGCTTTTAATATTCAGGCACTTTTATGATCCCATATGGAAAGCAATCTATTGACCAAGCAGATATTGATGCGGTACTCAATGTCTTACAATCTGACTGGCTCACGCAAGGTCCTAAAGTACCCGCATTTGAAGCTGGCATTGCTAGTTACTGTAAAGTAAAGCATGGCATTGCAGTAAATAGTGCAACATCGGCGTTACATATCGCATGCCTAGCATTAGGCGTTGGAGAAAACGATATAGTCTGGACATCTCCTATTTCTTTTGTAGCATCAAGTAATTGCGCACTTTATTGTGGTGCTAAGATTGACTTTGTTGATATTGACTTAGATACCGGCAACATGTCGATTAAGGAACTTGAGCAGAAGCTGATCCTAGCAGAAAAAAATAACTGCTTACCTAAAGTTGTAATACCGGTACACTTGGCGGGTCAATCATGTAATATGCAAGCCATTCATCAGCTCGCTACTAAATATGATTTTAAAATTATCGAAGATGCCTCTCACGCCATTGGTGCTAAATATTTAGATAAGCCTGTTGGTAATTGTGAGTTTTCAGATATTTGCGTATTCAGCTTTCATCCTGTGAAAATCATCACGTCAGCTGAAGGCGGTATGGCGGTTACAAATGATGATAATTTAGCAAAGCGTTTAAAAAGATTAAGAAGCCATGGGATCACATCAGATGAAAGTGAAATGACCGATGCAAGCCATGGGCCTTGGTACTATCAGCAAATCGAGCTTGGCTTTAATTATCGAATGACTGATTTACACGCAGCGTTAGGGCTTAGCCAACTAAGTAAAGTTGACGAATTTATTAAGCAGCGACATCACCTTGCTAAAATATATGATACACATCTTAATTTAAATTTGGTTCGTCCATTGCAACAAATTGATACCTGTTATTCCGCTTATCACTTGTACATAATTCAACTTAATAATAGCGATGCAACTCGTCATAAAAACGCTGTAACTCAGCTTCGAGCAGTAGGGATCATTGGCCACGTTCATTATATTCCAATACATTTACAGCCATACTATCAAGCTCTAGGCTTTAAGGCTGGTGATTTCCCTAATGCTGAAAAATATTATCAAGGTGCTATCACCCTTCCTCTTCATCCATCGTTGAAAGAGCAAGAAGTGCATTTTATACTGAACACTCTACAGCAAATCTTAAATTAAAGTTTTCAACCTTTTTGACGATATAAACATATTATTTAATGAACCTTGAGGCAACTATGTTACAAACTCACCCGACTTTCAAACTTGCTTTTATTGGCGGGGGTAACACGTCAGCTGTTGGCTATGTACACTTTTGCGCAGCTCACATGGATCATAAATTTCAAGTTGTTGCCGGTGCCTTTTGTCGTAATCAAGAAAATAATCAAGCTACAGGTATTCATTGGGGGATCCCAGCAGAATGTGTTTACGCAGATTGGAAAGAAATGGTCGAAGCTGAAAAGGGTCACATTGATGCTTTTGTAGTGCTCACTCCAACACCGCATCATTTAGAAGTTTTACAGTATTTATTCGAAAAAAAATTACCCGTAATCTGTGAAAAAGCGATGGTTTGTGGACCACGAGAAATTGCAATTCTTCGCCCTTATTATGATCCAAAGAAACAATTTTTAGCTGTTACTTTTAACTACAGTGGCTATGCAATGGTACGTGAGTTAAAGCATTTAATAAATTCAGGAAAGCTGGGAACAATTCAAAAAATTCATTTAGAAATGCCGCAAGAAGGCTTTCGCCGCCCCCCCGATATCGCGGGAAAAACATCACAACCGCAGGCGTGGCGTCTGCGAGATGCTGAAGTACCAACCATTTGCTTAGATTTAGGTGTTCACCTTCATCACCTAAGTAGCTTTTTATTGAGTGAGGAACCAACTCACACATTAGCCGAATTTAGTAACCACTCTCAATATGCTAATTTAGTCGATGACGTACAAATGCTAGTAAAGTATGCCAGTGGCGTCAAAGGCAGCATGTGGATGTCAAAAACGGCTATTGGTCATCGTAACGGTTTACAGATCAGAGTGTATGGAGATACCGGAAGTGCTAAATGGTTACAGCTCAACCCCGATGAGTTAGAACTAAATTTTAATGATGGTAGGCGAGAGATATTAGACCGAGCGGGTCAGTGCGACTACGCCCACCAATTTAGATATAACCGCATGAAACCAGGCCACCCCACTGGTTTTGTAGAAGCATTTGCAAACTTATACAGCGACATCGCTGAAGATTTACAATGTTTTCAACTAGGGCAAGAAAATAACCAACCATACGTATTTGGTTTAGAACACGCCGCAGATGGCTTAAAGTTATTTGCTGCTGCTAAACGTTCGACACAAACACTTGGCTGGGAAAGCGTGTAATACGCTTAATTACAACTCTCTAGATATGCCTGCTTGATACTCGGTTTATGGATTTTACCCATTTCGGTTTTTGGCAGTCTTTTCATCTCAAACAAAATTCGCGGTTGCTGATAGTCAGTAAGTTCTTTGAATAAATGCATTTGCAACTGCATTTTTGCATTCACTGGCGCAGTATCATTACAAACAAAAGATAATAAAATGACTTCTCCAAATTTATCATCACTTACTCCAAAAGCCGCACACTCAGCAATCCAAGGTAAGTAATTAGTTACCAACTCAATATCGCTCGGGTAAACATTGATCCCGCCCGATTTAATAACTTCTTTTGTTCGACCAACATAATAAAGATAATTATCATCATCCAAATAACCAAGGTCACCAGTAAAAAAATAACCATCACTGTCGTAACTCTGCGCAGTTTGCTCTGGTAAGTTATAATATTGTGCAAACGCAGTTGGTGAGCGACAAGCTATTTCACCGATATTACCATTAGACAAAGTATTACGTTCAGCATCACATATTTTTATTTTCAGATTTGGTAAAGGCTTACCTACACTATTGATCGGTACATTCGGCTCGGTTATATCAAAATCACTGATCACCCCCATTTCTGATGCCCCATAACATTCATGAAAACGGCAATTCAAGGCTAATAACAGTGACTTTTTGTCGTCGCTTTCAAGCGTTGCAGAAGATGATACAACACACTTCAAGCTTGTTAACTGCGCTTTTGCTAACTCTGGGATCAAGGCCTTTAGTTGACTTGAAACAGCAAATAAAAAACTAATTTTATGAGTATTGATTGCATCAAGCCAAGCATTAACTGAAAACTTGGGTAAAATAACTACACTTGCGCCCAACATTAGTGGCATCAGTAAAGAGCGCTGTGCAAGTGAATGATATAAAGGTGTTGAAACCAACACAACATCGCTTTTATCTAATTGGTAATACTGAGCCGTCGCATCAAATGCGCGAACAATTTTAGTCGCTTGAGTAAATACTATTGGCTTAGGTTGACCAGTAGAACCTGAAGTCATGGTAAGAATATAAGGTAAATTGATATTTTCTACTGGAAACTCATCATATTGCGCCGTGGATGCAGACATTACATTGACCAAATCAATCAAGTTATCACTATTGCCACCTATCGTAATTATATTGTCGGTAGCTAAAACATCATTATTAACAAGTTGTTCAGCCACACTTATCCATGCTATAGCATACTCGCAATCAGCTACTTGTAACGCTTTTGATAAAGCCTGTCCTTTAAGAGTTAGTGGTAATGGCGCAAGCGCAATACCCAGTTTAGCCGCAGCTAATAAACAATATGTAAACTCGAGGTTATTTGGACAAAATAACGCAACTTTATGTCCTTGCTTAATTCCTAACTGAGTCAGGCCAGCAGCTAAAGAATCAACCTTATTTATTAGTTGTTGGTAGTTAATTTGGGTCTGTTGATATATACACGCAATTTTCTCAGGTTGAGTAACCGTATGTGATTGAACAAGCTGGTATATATTTTTATTGTGCATTTGGGTCCCACATTACAAAATTAAACTGCTCATCGGCCAAAGGAAATAACTGTTGCGTTACTTTATATTCTTTTGAATGTATTGGTATTGCCACAAATCCCATATAGCTATTTAGCAAATTTACAAATTTGTTGTCTTTGTGGATCACCGCAAGCCAAATAGCATTGGGATGACTCGCTTTACAAAACTCAAGTTGCCATTGTAAGGCGATCATAGCTATGGGCAAGGAAAGATCTTGATTACAAGAAAACCAGCCGCCATATAAATACTTATCTTTATATAAATTATGCCAGATATACAAACTTTGAGATTGCCTACTGCCTTCTCGCTCTGTAATCACAAAGTTAAAACGTGATTGATTAAACCACCATAAATAATGTTCCAATGGCTTAATAGCATTCTGCACAGTCATTCTCACGCTATTGCTAGGTAAGTTTCTAGCCGATAAATAACTATTTATATGGGTATCATCAACTTGGCAAACAACCAAATTATCTGTTAATTCAGTCTTTACTTCGCAGTGCTGCTCAGCAATAGCAAAACAATTTGTTGATATCTTCTCACCGACAAGAGCTTTAGCTATTCGCCGTGCCCCCTCGCCATCAACCGATACTTTTCTTTTGGCTACCAGCAATTGTAATCTTGGTAATTGACTAAGAGCGATATCAATTAACTCTCCTAATCGCAAAAAATCATCAATAGAAACATCATTAATATGGAGGTAGTGACCTAACCACTCCAAGATATCAATATCATTAGTCTGGTTATCCTCAAGAGAAAAAGTAATCGCTGGTGTTTTAGTCGCAGCACATTCATAAAAAGAGGTGCCTAATGCACCCACAAAAAGTGAGGCTCTTTCATAATACTCTTTCAGGCAAGTTACATTCTCTAAAATATTAATATTTGGAAACTCTTGCCCAATAGCATACATAGTATCTTTATTCGTTGCATAGGGACCTACCACTATATCAAAAAGAACATTTGCTTGAATGGCTCTTGGTAATCCATCAAAGATTCTTTTTAGAATAAAAAGATCACCACCGCCACCTAATGAAAATAAAACTCGAACGGGAAGATCTGACTCCGAAGAGTGCTTTTCAACGGTACGATATGTGGGATCTAAAATACAATAATTCGGGCCTAAAAGACGAACGCAATCAGTCGGTACTAGCGATTCATAACGGCTCTTTGTATTCGGTCCTACCCATTTATAATCAATCAAAAAATCGCAAGTATGTTGTCGCTCGTTATCATCAATAACGGTTAAGGTAAAACCGGATTTCTTTATCAACTGCTCGTATTCATGCGGTAAAGTATAACTATCAACTATTAAATGCGATAAACTATTCTGATGCATATAATTAATTGTTAAAAGTGCGTCCTCTTCATAATTTTGCCAATGAACATCAGCCACTTTAAAATCTGCATACAGCGTTTGGCTAAACTGACATAAATCATCAAGAATTATGTGGACACCTAATTGATGCTGTTTTAATGCAGAAGCCAAATGTTTCATTCGCATTAAATGACCAATGCCATTGTCTTGCTTATTAGTGATACGAATTGCAAACATAATTATTGCTTTGCCATAACCATATCAACAAATCCACTCACATAATTCGTCTTTGGATCAAGCAATTCCTGAGGTTCAATTTTTATACCGAAAGTCAATTCAATCTGCATTACTAATGTCAGAATCTCAAATGAATCCAAAGCTATATCATCCTTGAATGAAAGCTCTAAAATATTATCAATATCAACAGCGCAACCTCTGTCTGTAAAAAACTGATATAAAAAGTTAATAAGTTGATTTTTCATTAATGAGAACCTTTTGGAATACAATACAAAACGGTGCTTAACCCTAAATGTTCATGTACTCGTAAATACATATCGTAATTAGGCTGCAATTGATCGATAAATTGAGGGAGTTCCCATAAATCTTTCGGTTTATGGTAAACACAAATAGCTAGCACAGGCTGTTGGGTTTGAATTAAACTTTTGGCACCTTCAAGAGCAGCTAATTCGGCCCCCTCTATGTCCATTTTTATATAGTTTATATCCATAGCTTGACAAGTTGAGTCTAAATCAACAACAGATACTGAAGAATCATTTATAACTTCACTTTGTATAATATTGCTGGAGCTTGTTTGCCCTTGATTAAAATTAAGTAAATCAACACATTTCCAAACCCCCGAAGGGAATGCTTGAAAAGAAATTTCAGGATTATTTTTCTTTAGCCTGTTTTGTGTATTTGTAAGTGTTTGATAATTATTTGTATCGGGTTCAAATGAGGAAATATGCTCAAGTGTTATAATATTTTTTTTATGAAGTTCTACAAACGCCTCTACTGTATCCCCAGTATAAGCACCACAATCGATAAAACGAATTGGTGATTGAAAATTGAAAGGTATATCATCTGGGAAGTACTCAATTTTTCTATCCGGTTCAGGGTAGTCATCAATAGAAAGGGATGCCCTAAAAGCACACAATTTATCTAATATATTTTTACTTTTATCATCCCCCAAACGCGCTCGTAACCACTTAATACTTGGTAAATTCAACATATCATGATGACTTGTGCGCATCCATAAATGCTCTAGCTGTGCATATTCCTTAAACACTTCTGGGAACTCTCGTGCAGCCTCAAAAAAGCCAAGAACATTATTATAACCGAGCTCTTGTAGGCGCTCTTTGATTTGCCCTCTATTAGAGTTAACTAACGGCGTTACAGCAACAATGACTGTCATATTACGATCAGCTGTATGCTCATCAAAAATAGGTAAATTATACTTCATCTGGCTAACTAAACGTTGATCGATCCACCCATTAACTTGTAGCTTTTGCTTTACTAAAATTCTATAAAAACATTCTCCAAAATGACCCGCTCCGTAAATTAGATAGTTCATTTAATCGCTCCAACGTGATGCCAAGTCAAAGGCATACCTTTTTTAATCGCTTTCGTTGCGAGTCTGCCCGTTATAAATCCTAAATCCTTTGGCATCAGCTCACCTACACCAGGCCTTAGATTGACCACATTCTCTTTGTTCAAAACTTCACCAGCAGCAATATCCCTCACTGCAAATAGGCAACGCCTTGCTTTACTGGGCTCACTAGGGAAATGTACACTGCCAATAGCCAACTCAACTTGCCTAACTCCTTGAACTAAATCTTCAAGTTCATCTGGTGTCATGGAAAAAAAGCTATCAGCCGTTTCATCTTCTTTACTCATCACAAAATGCTTTTCTATAATTGTCGCCCCCATAGCTACAGAGGCGACAGGTATATGGTTACCTAATGTGTGATCCGATAAGCCTATTGGTACTTTAAAAACATCTGTTAAATGAGGGATTGTTTTTAAATTAATGCTTTGCGGGGGAGCTGGGTAGCTACTTGTACATTTCAATATAGCTAAATCTGTTACTCCTGCTTGGTGAGCAACTTTCACAGCTTCGTCAATCTCAGCAAGCGTTGCTCCACCTGTTGACATAATCACCGGCTTTCCAGTCGCAGCAACTTTTCGAATGAGGTCATGATCGATCAACTCTGGCGAAGCTATTTTATATGCAGGTGAATCAAAAGATTCCAATAAATCGACTGCAGAATCATCAAATGGTGAAGAAAAAATAGTGATACCGATTTCATTCGCCAGCTGAATTAAAGGGGCGTGAAAATCCCATGGCATATATGCCCCTTCGTATAAATCATATAAATATTGTCCTTGCCATGGACCTGTTGCTTCAAAATGCGGTAATTTACAATCCATTGTTAAAGTATCTGCGCGGTAAGTTTGTAACTTTATCGCATCAGCTCCGGCCTCTTTTGCGGCTCTAACTAACGCTTTCGCCTGCTCTAAATTTTGACCATGGTTTGCTGACATTTCGGCAATAATATACACAGGATGACCTGGCCCAATTTTTCTACCATCGATGGTAATTTCAGAATTAAACGCCATTTGCGCCCCTTAAATTGCACTGTCAAAAAATCATTAAATCAAAGCAAATTTCATACCTAATTATCTACAATAGCTTACAATTTGATAAACTATATTGATCCAAAAGGATTTTAACTTTTAAGTTATGTGCAAGAGTGTAATGATTTGCTATATTTATCTCAATAATAATTACGATTACCAGTGACCATGTCTGATGTATTAATAATAATTCAAGCACGTATGACATCAACCAGATTGCCTGCCAAAGTGATGTTGCCGCTGTGTGGCAAACCAGTGTTACAAATTATGCTTGAACGCTTACCAAACTGGCACGATCAAATCATTGTCGCAACAACTAATGATGGCACTGAGCAGCCTATCTTGGATTTATGCACACAGCTGAATATTAAAACCTACCAAGGGGATACACAAGACGTACTAAGCCGCTATTATCTGGCTGCTAAACATTATAATGCTCAATCATCTACAACCATAGTTAGGCTAACGAGTGATTGTCCACTGATTGATGAAGAGCTATGTAACAAAGTGATTAATGAAAGAGTGACTCAAACCTATGACATGGTTAATTTAGGTCCTCATAGTGGTTACCCTAGAGGACTTGACTGCTGCGCATTTTCATTTGATTTACTAGAGAATACCCATCTAAAAGCAACATCACCGGACGATCGTGAGCATGTTACGTTAGGCATGGCAAAATTTAATACTATAACGACTCACACATTCAGTGCGTATGAAGATTATAGCCACTTTCGCCTAACACTTGATGAACCAGACGATTACAAAGCAATTACCGCTGTTTATGAGCATTTTTTGAATAAAGTAGATTTTTCCTATAATGATTTAATAAAAACATTAAAGGAAAACCCTCACATCACCGATATAAATAAACATGTAGAGCAAAAATCTACTTAAGTTAGGCATAATAATTGTATGTCATTGAACATTATATTTATGACTACCAAAGAATTAGAGAATATTAAATGAATCCAAAAACAATATTAGTTACCGGTGCAACTGGCTATAAAGGAACTGTACTGGTTCCAAAACTACTGGCTTTAGGCCATCGCGTAATCGCGTTTGACATCCAATGGTTTGGTAATTTTTTGCCCTCTCATGACAACCTCTCAGTCATTAAAGGTGACGTACGCGACACTGATACGATTAACTTAGACGGTGTGGATTCTATTATTCATCTTGCTTCTATCGCAAACGATCCCTGTGGTGATTTAAACCCTAAATTAACATGGGAAGTGAGTGCGTTAGCAACTATGCGCTTAGCCGATAAAGCAAAGCGCTGTGGAATAAAACAGTTTATTTATGCGTCATCGGGTAGCGTATACGGCGTTAAAGATGAAGAGCAAGTAACTGAGGACTTAACGCTTGAGCCTATTTCTGAATACAACAAAACGAAAATGGTTGCAGAGCGTGTACTTCTTAGTTATGCCGACGACATGGCGGTACAAATTGTACGCCCAGCAACTGTATGCGGTTTATCTAAACGAATGCGCTTAGATGTTTCTGTCAATATGCTGACAATGCAAGCTCTAAAAAATGGAAAAATCACAGTGTTTGGCGGCGATCAAGTCAGACCAAATATTCATATTGACGATATTACTGATCTCTATATTTATATGCTGGATAATCCAGAGAAAGTCTCTGGTGTCTTTAATGCAGGGTTTGAAAATATCTCAATTATGGATATAGCAAAAATGGTACAGGCTAAAATAGCATGTGAGATTGAGGTTACTCCTTCAAATGACCCTCGTTGTTACCGTATTAATTCAGATAAGTTACTATCTAGCGGTTTTACACCCAATAAAAATGTCGACACAGCCATTACCGAAATTATTACAGCTTACAAACAAGACTTACTTAAAGATGAAGACCATTTTTACAACCTTAAATGGATGCAAAGAGAAGTTTTATGACTAACAACCAATCTGCAACCACTATAGCCAAGGATTCAGTGAAAAAACTGACAACAAACTATGTGAACACCCTAACGGATGTATTAAAACAGTTAGATAGTGAACAAGTTAAGAGTCTTGTTGATACCTTACTTACTATGAAGGCAAATAACGGCACTTTATATTTATGTGGCAATGGCGGCTCAGCAGCAAATGCAATCCACCTTGCAAATGACTTTACATTTGGTATTAGCCCAGAAGGTAATGCATTAAAAGTTGAAGCATTACCAGCAAACAGCTCTGTTTTAACTTGCCTAGGCAATGACATTGGTTATGAAAATATTTTTGCACATCAGCTAAAAGTTAAAGCAAATAGCAATGATATTTTACTTGTTTTATCTGGTAGCGGTAACTCTGAAAATATAATTAGAGCGACTCAACAAGCACTCGACATTGGCATGAAAACAGTGGGCATTTTAGGATTTTCTGGCGGTAAAGTTAAGCCGATGCTTGACCAAGTTTTCCATTTCGAAGTCCAAGATATGCAGATATCAGAAGATACTCAAGTTATTGTCGGGCATATCTTAATGAAAGCTCTATACAATGCATTACGTGAGGCTAATTAATGACCACCATTGTCTACGGAATTACAGCCTCAACAGAAATGTTTATCCGATCAGAATATAATACTGACAATAATATTTTTGCTTGTACAAATGGTGGCGAATCATACAAAGGCACGCCTGCAAAATCATTAGAAGAATTATCAAAACTAGAAAAAAAACAAACGCTCCAAGTAGTAATTTGTTCTGAATTTGTCTTTGATATCTTACAATCTTTAAATAAAATTGGTATTACCACTAATCAATGTTCTTTTTTTAACCACATGAGCGGTAAGCTCATTCCTTGTATACAAATGCAATTTGCTATTGATACTAAATCAACGTTATATGCTTTTTATGATCTCTCTTATAATTTGCCCTGCTTTGATGTAACTACTTTTATCGTTTTAGCTGAAATAGAACGAAAAAAACAAAATAAAAAAAATATTCAATTTGTAATTATCCCTAGCCATAGTGACGATACTCCAGGATTAAATGTATATCACGATAACGTTGATGCTAAATGGCGTATCGAAAAGGTTATTAAACCCATGTTTAATTGTCTTGCCTCATGCATAGGTATTGATCAGCCGATTTCGCAAAGTAGCCTTGTATACTATAAAAGCTTGAACCCTAGCATATATCCAAATAACTACTTTCAAAACCCTAGACAAGCAGCTGGAGATTTTAAATTATTAAAATCTTATGCCGAGCAAAATATTAAATTAAGTAACTTAGCACCTCCACAACAAGCTTATACTATTGTTAATGACTTCATAAGACATAACGTGGGCAAAAAAAAGCTAATAACAATTACATTGAGAGAATATTGGGCAAATTCCGAGCACAGAAATAGCAATACAACGGCATGGCTTGATTTTGCATTATCACTAGACCTCAATGAATACTTTCCGCTAATTATTAGAGATACTTATAAAGTAAGTGAGCCCCTTGAAGAAAAATATCAATCGCTTACAACGTATCCCCTTGCAGCTGTAGATTTAAGTATCAGGCTCGCCTTATACCATGAAGCGTATATAAATATGGGTGTTGACAGTGGTCCTCTTTATCCGATTAGCTATCTTGAAGGGGCTCGCTCAATCATTTTTAGATGGTGTTCGAATGATATTCCAAATCTATCAGACAGAACAAATAGCATGCACGGCTTTGAAGTTGGAAAAAATCATTACTTTAATGATAATGAATTTCAAATAAATGCATGGATGGATGATTCATTTGAAAATATTCAAACTCAATTTTCTCTTCTTGAGAATAAAATAAATAAGGCGGCAATCTAAACTATGAATGACTCATCAATTTTAGTTTTAGGAAGCAATTCATTTTCAGGGGCATCATTTTGTGCGCATATGCTAAAAAATGAGCAGCAAATTATTGCTGTTAGTCGCTCACCAGAACCTAATTCAGCATTACTCCCATATAGTTGGCAAAAAAATGCAGATAAATTGCAATTTAGTCAACTGGATATAAATCATCATCTGCAAAAAATTATTGATATTGTTAAACAAAAAAAAATTAAAAAAATATATAACTTTGCAGCCCAGAGTATGGTTGGTCAAAGCTGGCAATATCCAGAACATTGGTTTATGACTAACACTGTTTCAACGATCAAGTTACACAATTCTCTCCGACAATTAGATTTCCTTGAAAAATACATCCATATATCAACTCCCGAAGTTTATGGTAGTTGTAACGGATTAGTACCAGAGCATACTAATTATCAACCCAGTACACCATATGCAGTCTCCCGTGCTGCTGCAGATATGAGTCTACATACATTTGCAGATGTTTATGACTTTCCAGTGGTATTTACACGAGCTGCCAATGTTTATGGTGAAGGCCAACAGCTTTATCGCATAATCCCTCGTACTATTTTATATGCCCTACTAGGCAAAAAATTACAGCTGCATGGCGGAGGGCATTCAACACGATCATTTATACATATTGACGATGTATCTTCAGCGACACAACTTATTGGCGAAAAGGGTAAAAATGGTGATATTTACCATATTTCAACAGATAAAATGATCTCTATTCGAGTACTCGTTGAAACAATCTGCAATATGCTTAAGCTCCCATTTGAACAAGTGTGCCAATCGACTGAAGATCGATTAGGAAAAGATGCAGCATATTTATTAGACACAAAAAAAATTCGCTCCGAGCTAAATTGGCAAGATTCTATTTCATTAGAAAACGGCTTAGAACGAACAATTTATTGGATGAAGCAAAATTTAGATGTACTCGCCAAGCAAGAACATGACTATATTCACAAACCTTGAGGTAATCATGATAGGACAAGAAATAGATTTACTAAAAAATTACCCTAAGTCTAAGCGTGATCTTTCTGGTAGATTAGAAGCCAAAAGTGAAGCAGTTAGAGCTATAGCGCGCCAATTTGACGAGGAATTCTTTGATGGTGATAGAGAGCACGGCTATGGTGGTTTTAACTATCATTCACGGTTTTGGCAGCCAGTCGTGCCTGACTTTATTACGCACTTTGGCCTGCAAGAAAATAGCAGTTTATTAGACGTAGGCTGTGCAAAAGGATTTATGCTTTATGATATTTTACAACAGCTACCAACAATGATATTGAGTGGAATAGATATATCCCATTACGCATTAGACAATGCCAAACAGGAAGTAAAGCACTTATTACAACAAGGTTGCGCTACTAAATTACCTTTCGAAGACAATAGTTTTGATACTGTAATATCAATTAACACTATTCATAATTTAGATCTTAATAATTGTGCAAAAGCACTGCAAGAAATAGAGCGAGTTTCTAAAGCTAAAGCATTTATTACTGTTGATGCATATAGAAATGAACAAGAAAAAGAACGCATGGAAGCCTGGAATCTAACAGCCAAAACAATGATGCATGTTGATCAGTGGAAAGAGTTTTTCAAAGATACAGGCTACACTGGCGATTTTTATTGGTTTATACCCTAATGAAAAAACTTGATGCATATTTCGAATCATTAAGAATTCGAAAAATAGAAGAAATGATAGCCTTACGCTACCCTGAGCAAGAAATGAGATGCCCAACACATCTGTCAATAGGTCAAGAGCTAGTACCTGTTGTTGTTTCTAATTTTTTATCTAAAGATGATAAGGCTTTCAGTTCACATAGAGCACATGCCCACTATCTAGCCAAAGGCGGATCATTAAAGAAAATGATAGCTGAATTATATGGCAAGGCGACAGGCTGCACAGGTGGCAGAGGTGGCTCTATGCACTTAACAGACTTGGATTGCGGTTTTATAGCTAGCACTGCAATTGTGGGTAATAGTATACCACTGGCGGTTGGCAGTGCGCTAAGTCAAAAACTACAAAATAGCAATTTTTTGACCGTAAGTTATTTTGGTGACGGTGCAACGGAAGAAGGCGCTTTTTACGAGTCGTTAAATTTTGCAGCAGTTAAATCTCTTCCTATATTATTCATATGTGAGAATAACCGCTATTCAGTGTATAGCCCATTAGAAGTTCGCCAGCCGGTTAATAGAAGCATTACGGATTTATCGCAATCAATTGGAGTTGAAAGCTTTCACGCTGATGGAAATCTTTTAATACCACTAACCCATGCCGTTGAGAGTGCTATTGAATATATTAGAAAGAATAATGCCCCAGCACTCTTAGAGCTTGATACATATCGTCACAGAGAGCATTGCGGTCCTAATTTTGATGATGACTTAAACTACAGAGCCGCAGGTGAAGTCAAAACATGGCTTGAAAAAGATCCGTTAAAATTATTATTCGCGGAACTATCAGCAGATCAACATTTCGAGAAAACTCATAACGAAATGATTATCAAAATAAAAAATGAAATAGAAGATGCTTTTCTTTTTGCTGAAAATAGCCCTTTTCCAAATCCACAGTTAAACGAAGAGTTTCTTTATGCAAAATAAAACAACAACATTCGCTGAAGAAATAAACCAAGCACAGCACTGTGCCATGGCTGAAGACGATAGCATGATTTGTATGGGATTAGGTATTAATGATCCAAAAGCTATTTTTGGTACAACTACAGGCTTACAATCAAAGTTTGGCTCAGACCGTGTCTTTGATATGCCAACATCTGAAAATGCAATGACGGGTGTAGGGATTGGCGCAGCTATTACTGGCACACGTGTATTAATGACCCATCAACGAGTCGATTTTTTCTTGCTTGCCATGGACCAACTTGTAAATAATGCCGCTAAGTGGCACTACATGTTTAATGGGCAAATGACTGTACCTTTAACAATACGTTTAATCATAGGTAGGGGTTGGGGTCAAGGACCCACTCATCAACAAAGCTTGCAATCATGGTTTGCACATATCCCTGGACTTAAAGTTGTTACTCCAAGCTTAACTGATAATGTAGGACAGCTACTTTATCAAAGTATAATGGATAATAATCCAACTATTTTCCTTGAACATCGATGGCTGCATAACCAAAACATCGACAAAGAAACGTGCGTCGATTACAACTCAAACATGCAAACAACGAGAGTCATCAAAGAAGGTGAAGATGTCACTATCATCGCTAATAGCTATATGCTCCTAGAAGCCATACACTGCCACAACTTCCTAAAAAAACAAGGTGTTAACTGCGAGGTAATTGAGGTATCTGAACCGACAAATATTGATTGGCAAACTATTTATAACTCTGTCAATAAGACTCAAACCTGCATATGCACTGATATAGGACATAACTCATTTTCTGTCTCTAGTGAAATTTCAGCAAAAATATATGAAGCATGCTTTACTTCCTTAAAAAAACCAATAAAACGAATAGCACTCCCCTCTTACCCTGAACCTACGAGCTTTGGATTAACAAAAAAATACTACAAAACCAGAACTGAGATTACTAAAGCTGTATCTGAACTCCTTGATAGGGAAATATTTATGACCGAAGATGTAGAATTTCCTCACGATGTTCCTGGTAACTGGTTTAAAGGCCCGTTTTAATGAATCGAGTATTAATTACAGGAATAAATAGTGGTATTGGGCAAGCACTTGCTGAGCGCTTAAGCCAAAATACGATTATTCACGGTACTTATCGAGGGCGAAAATCAAACTTAGATTTTGCTGAACTAACAAAAGTTGATTTTAGCTCACAAAAAAACGTTGACGATTGGTGCCATAAAACGAACTTTTCAATATATGATAGTATAATTTTTGTTCATGGCACACTCGAGCCAATCGGTTCTCTATCAGATTGCTCTTATGACGATTGGGAAAATGCATATAGAATTAATTACTTATCTATAGTGCAAGTGTTAAGTTCAGCAGTTCTAAAAATGAAATCAAACTGCAAAATCCTGACTTTTGCTGGCGGAGGCGTCAATAGCGCCCCGACGAAGTTCAACTCTTATATAAATGCGAAAGTAGCATTAATAAAAATGACTGAAGTTTTAGCTGCTGAATATCCCGATTTAATCTTTCTAAATGTTGGTCCTGGCTGGGTAGATACACCTATTCACCAACAAACACTCCACGCAAAAGAAATAGTGCCGGAAGCATATAAGGAAACAGCCAGAAGATATGAGGAAAATGACTTTGTGTCTATGCAACTGGTCATCGACTCCTTAATTTTTCTTCTTGATAATGCAAATAGTAAGTTTAGTGGACGAAACTATAGCATTGCATCCAAAGAAATTTTTCATGAGGATTTTTTGGAGTCTCTTGAAAACCCAAATATCTACAAATTGCGTAGACTCAATAAAGAGCATACATAAATGAAACTAACGGATTATATTGCATCTTACCTTGCTCAATTAGATATCAAGCATGTATTTGTTCTGCAAGGCGGTGCTGCTTTACATTTAATTGACTCAATTGAAAAACACCCTTCGCTTTCAGCTATTGCAATGCAACATGAGCAATCATGTGCGATGGCTGCTGATAGTTATGCAAAAACACACCATGTACTAGGCGTGACTATAGCCACATCAGGCCCAGGCGCTACAAATTTATTAACAGGTATCGCAAGCTCCTACTTTGACTCTGTAGCTACTTTACATATAACTGGAAATGTAGCTTCATTTAGGCAATCGCATAAATTAGGGGTTCGCCAATATGGTTTCCAAGAAACCGATATTGTTTCTATGGCAAAGCCAATAACAAAGTACGCAATACAATTAAAAAGACCTAATGACATTATCACTGTATTACCTGAAGCTATAAAAGCAGCATTAAGTGGCCGGCCAGGGCCTGTGTTAATAGATATTCCTGATGACTTTCAGCGAGAGATATTAGATATAAAAAAAATACCATTTGAAGCTTTTAATCAATCAACTGTAAACCATAAAGTAATTCAAGAAAACATATTTAATAACTTCATAGTGTCATTAAAACAAGCGAAAAAACCTTTATTTATTCTTGGTGCTGGGTGCCATAACTCAGCAGAACGGTTAATTTCACTTGCAACAAAACTAAAAATCCCCTTTCTATCGACTTGGCCGCTCAAAGGGATTGCAAATCATGATGACGAGCTAAATCTAGGGAATTTTGGAACTCATTCTTTACGTGGGAATAATATCGTTTTACAAAATTGCGATTTTATCATTTCTATTGGGTGCAGACTAGATTCAAAAGCCACAGCAAAATTAGATACCTTTGCACGTGAAGCTAAAATCGCAATGGTGGATATTGACCATAACGAAATAGAGAAATTTGCCCAATTAGGCAAAGTAATCAACTATCAATTTCCTGTATCTGTACAAGTTTTTTTAGATGCTTTTTCACTGCATTGTGAAGATTTAATTGAAATATTTAAAAATAACGATGTGTGGCTAAATTATATTACGGATGTCACACAAGAGTTTAACTACATACCTGAATATAATTACGGTGGTGTAAACCCATATTTAGCTGTTGAGTTGTTTAGTGGTGCTTTCTGTGATGACCAAAATATATGTGTGGATACAGGTACTTGCTTACCTTTAACTCTTGTCTACGGTAAAGAGAAAAAAGGCCAGCAGTATATTTCTTCATATAATAATACCCCCATGGGCTATGCTTTACCTGCATCGATTGGTGTTGCCCTAGCAAAAGAAAAAGAAGTATTTTGTATAGTTGGCGATGGTGGTTTGCAAATGAATATCCAAGAACTTTCAACGTTAAATCACTTGAAACTTCCAGTCATTATTATTGTATTTAACAATAGTGGTCATTGTATGATAAAACAAACCCAAGATGATTGGCTAGACTCAAATTATTTTTCTGCTGATTGTAATAATGGCTTGCCTCACATAAATTTTTCTGAAGTTGCTAAAGCTTATGGGATCGACTCTGAAAAAGTTGAAAATAATGAGCAATTAAAATTATTAGTAGAACGTTTACACCTTCGCATGGATCAAGAAGGGCCAAAGCTTATCGAATTAGTAATTAACCCAAACTTTAGATATGAACCGATTATCAAGTATGGCAATCCATTAGAGAATATGAGCCCTGAACTTGCTTACATAAAACAAAAAAAAGCTATGCTTATACCCAGTTTGAAGGAAAATCTATAATGATAAACTTACACCAAGAGCTGGTTATGCTAGCTAGGAATACACAATCACACGTACAATCAAGCAGTGATTACCAGCTTCTTAACAAAAAACTATCAAAAGTAATTGCCAGCGCTTATAACACGACATCAACACCAACATTTTTATTAACGGATAATATTACATTTTCTCTTCCGTATTACGATATGGGCAATATTAATACGACTCATTTATTTGGTATTGATGAGCTAATCATTTTAAGCTTTTACTTGAAAAATAAAAATAACTATAAGAATGTGTTAGATCTTGGCGCTAATATCGGTCTGCATTCAATAGTGCTGAGCTTATTAGATTATCAAGTTACATGTTTTGAAGCGGACCCTGAAACATTCCGCGTTTTAAAACAAAACCTAGAATTAAATAATTGTAAAAAGATTAAGCCAATAAATGAAGCCGCGGCAAGTTTTGATGGCAAAGCTGAATTTACACGAGTATGTGGAAACTTAACTGGAAGTCATTTGAGCGGCGCAAAAAGTAATCCCTATGGAGAGCTAGATAAATTTGAAGTTAAAGTTAATAACATAGGTAATATAGCTAAAGAATTTGACTTAATTAAAATTGATATTGAAGGTCAAGAAGCAGATGTATTAACTTCAATTTCT
Source organism: Pseudoalteromonas sp. SG44-1 (assembly GCF_014164315.1). NCBI lineage: Bacteria > Pseudomonadati > Pseudomonadota > Gammaproteobacteria > Alteromonadales > Pseudoalteromonadaceae > Pseudoalteromonas > Pseudoalteromonas sp. SG44-1. Next base: position 23,064 of record NZ_JACJEW010000010.1, on the reverse strand, counting down.
TCGGAGGACGCTTTAAAAATTGATTTTATGATGGAAATTAATGGCGAAAAAAATGCAAAAACTATTTTCGACTACAGTTTACAAGTCGGCTTAAATATTTTTCTTCAAAAAAATGATTGGAAAAAAGTGAACTCTCTTGCCGAATTACCCCTAAGTCATAGAGAAGGTAGTGTTTTCCTTTCTAGTAAAAATAAGATGCCTTGGTAAAATATGAATATTCCAACTTATTTTAAAGCAGGTGTATTAATAGATATAGAGCAGCCCCTTCAACTACTCGATTTAAAAATACCGTATTTGAAAGATAATCAAGTTCTGGTGAAAATGCATATGGCTGGCTTGTGTAGAAGCCAGCTGATGGAGAGTAAAGGCCTTAGAGGAGAAGACAAGTATTTGCCCCACTTAATGGGTCATGAAGGTGTAGGTGAAGTAATAGCAGTTGGCAATAGTGTTACCAAGGTTAAACAAGGAAATCGTGTCGTTCTTGGTTGGCTAAAAGGCAGTGGAATCGATTCCGGTGGGACACATATAATTAGCAAAGAGGGTCAAATTATCAATGCAGGTCCAGTTACGACTTTTTCAGAGTACTCTGTTATATCTGAGAATAGAGTAACCATTTGCCCTGAAGGTATTTCAAATGAGTTAGCTGTTTTACTCGGTTGCGCCCTCCCCACAGGAGCCGGTATGGTTCTTAACCAGATACAACCACACTCTAATAGTAATGTGATATTAATCGGACTAGGTGGTATAGGCATAAGTGCACTATTAATGCTTAAACATTTCAGACCAAAAAAAATCATAGTTGTAGATATTGAACAATCTAAATGTGACTTAGCACTACAACTAGGCGCCGATGAAGCTTATTTATATGAAGAAGCAAGCCTAGCTTTACTCAAAGAGCAACACCCTAACGGCTTTGATTATGCTATTGAGAGTGCTGGACTATGTGAAACCATAGAATTCGCTTTTAATAATATACATAACAGCGGTAAATGCTATTTTGCCTCACATCCAAAAACTGGCGATTTTATAAAGTTAGATCCTCATCAACTAATTTGTGGAAAGCAAATTTTTGGAACTTGGGGAGGTAATTGTAATCCAGACAAAGATTTAAAATCGATTGCAGATATTATTCAAAAACTTGAAATATCTATTAATTCTTTGATAAGCCATCGCTATTCTTTGAATCAAATCAATGAAGCAATATCGGCGCTCGAACGAAGAGAAATTACCAGAGCCATCATTACTTTTGAGAATATTGAAGTATGAATAAGCAAGTCCTTGTTCAAGGAAATTTTGACATTTTACACCCTGGCCACATTCGCTTACTTCGTTTTGCAAAAGAGTGTGGTGATAAACTAATTGTTGCTGTTAACAGCGACAAATCTATGGGGTTAAAGAGTCGGGTAAACGAACAACATCGCCTAGAGATGGTTCAATCCCTCGAATGTGTGAATGAAGCATTTTTATCAGATTTAACTCCAGCAGAAACCGTAAAGAGCCTCAAGCCTCATATTGTCGTGAAAGGTAAAGAGTTTGAAAGTAGGCACAATCCTGAGCATGCTCTTGTTGAAATGTACGGAGGAAAGCTTATTTTTGGCTCTGGTGAGTTCGAATCTAATTCCGAACAATATATTACAAGAACAATAAGCCATGGTCATAACTTTGATTATAAAAAATGCCAAAGTTATGCAACAAGGCATCAGTTTAATTATCAATCAATCAACACGGTATTTTCTCAATTTAGTGAAAACCGTGTTGCTGTAATTGGCGAAATAATCGTCGATGAATATATCCAAGGTACTGCGGTAGGCTTATCTCAGGAGGATCCTACCATAGTGATGACACCAGATAGAACGGATACATTTTTAGGCGGAGCAGCAATTACAGCAGGTCATATAAAAGGGCTAGGAGCTAATCAAGTTACGCTTTTCTCGGTACTTGGCAAAGATGATAAAGCTGATTACGTAAAAAATCATATTAACGCATACAATATTGATACTATACTTTTCGATGATGGCAGTCGCCCAACACCATTAAAATCACGATATAGAGCTGGCAATAAAACACTTCTAAGGGTCAATCAAGTTCGACAGCATAAAATTTCTAAAGAAATTCAAACAGATTTATACATGCAACTTGAAAGTAGTATTAACAACTTCGATTTACTGGTATTTTCTGATTTTAATTATGGATTATTACCTCAAACTCTGGTCGATAAAGTCATTGCTTTATGCAAAGAAAACAATGTACGTGTTGTCGCAGACAGCCAAACATCTTCTCAAGTTGGTGACATTGCCCGTTATAAAGATATGATGCTAATAACACCAACAGAAAAAGAAGTACGCGTAGCATTGAATAATATTGATGATGGTCTACCTATATTGGCCCAAAAACTTTGCGAAAAAGCAAATCCAACGTCTTTAGTTATTACCCTCGCAGGAGAAGGTATTTTTATCCATCTACCAGATCAAAACGGCCAATGGGAAAATGATATGCTTCCTGCGATTAACCGTAATGCGGTTGATCCTGCGGGAGCTGGTGATTGCTTCTTAGCTGCCAGTAGCCTGGCATTGTGCTCAGGTGCGACACCTTGGCAAGCTTTTTATATTGCAAGTATTGCAGCCGCTTGCCAAGTAGATACTCTCGGAAATCAGCCACTGTCCTTCAACACGCTACAGCAACGAGTACTGGAGTCATTCAAAAATATATGAAAGCAATATTGCTTGCAGCAGGGTTAGGCACTCGGTTAAAACCTTTGACTAATACAATTCCAAAATGTTTAGTGCCTATTAAAGGCAAGCCTTTATTGGCTTATTGGCTAGAAAAGCTCGATAAACTTGGTGTCAGCGACATACTCATTAATGTGCACTATTTCGCTGAACAAGTAGAAGAGTTTGTGTCAAAGTCCGAATACCGTAATAAAATAACAATCGTTAGAGAGAAAAAGTTACTCGGTACAGGCGGCACTTTGATTAGTAATAAAGAGTTTTGGCATTGTAGTCCCACAATGGTCATTCATGCTGATAACTATTGCGAAGATACCCTTACTAATTTTGTAGAAGCCCATTCAAAAAGGCCCAAAAAGTGTGATGCTACGCTTTTACTTTTTGAATCTGCTTCTCCCTCCTCATGTGGTATTGTTGAACTTGATTCAGACGCTTCAATCCAAAGGTTTCATGAAAAAGTATCCAATCCACCAAGTAACCTAGCAAGCGGGGCATTGTTTTTATTCTCCGCAGGAGTGTATGAAAAATACTTTTCACACTTTAAACAGGAAAGCTTCTATGAAATTAGCCACGACATGGTGCCTTTATTATTGGGCAGTCTTTATAGCTATAAAACCCATCTGAGATATATAGATATAGGCACTCCACAAGCTTATAATAAACTTCAAACTGAATTGCTGGCTATCAACAAACCTGCTTAATATTAAGATAAATAAAAACTAGGATATAAAGTGAAGTTATCTGAAAAACTTAAAAACAGCATTGCAAGCCATGCAAAACTTCCTGCAATTTTTGTTGATAATCAATACATTACTTATAAACAGCTTGCAAGTTACGCTAATAATATTAACACGAGCGAAATAAGTGAAGCTGAGCAAGTTGGAATTTTAAGTTACCGAGATACTCACTATTATAGCGCCGTACTTGCCTGCGCTTTAGATTCACGAACATTTATACCACTTGGGGTAAAACTGCCAATAGCTAGATTGGCTTTTATCATAAAGCAAGGCAACTTAAAGTATGTTTTATACAGTAAAAAATATTTGTCGATCAGCCAAGCATTAATAAAAGCACTCCCAGATAGAGTATTTGTATGTTTGGACGATATAGTCAATAAAAGCATTGTATCAACTAAATCACTACAAGCTCGCAGCCTATCCAATATCGCTTATGTTTTATTTACTTCAGGTTCTACAGGCTCACCAAAAGGTGTGCCTATTAGCATTGCGAATCTTAAGTCTTATCTTGATACTATGTGTGAGTCTTTACCCCTCAGTAATACAGATAAGGTAAGCCAAGTATTTGATCCAACGTTTGATCTAAGCATGCATGATATATTTGTTACTTGGCTGCAAGGTGCTTGTCTTTATGTAGTGCCTGAAACCGCTATATTTGCGCCAGGTAAATTCATTAAACAACACGGGCTTACAGTGTGGTTTAGTGTCCCTTCTACTGCATCAATTATGGCTAAACTAGGAATGCTTAAAAATGATGCCTATCCTAGCCTTCGTGTGAGTCAGTTTTGTGGTGAGCCCTTACCTAGAACACTCGCTCTGCAATGGCAAAAAGCAGCACCAAACAGCAAGGTTATTAATTTATACGGACCAACTGAGGCTACAATAGCATGCAGTAGATATGTATTTGATTGTAATGATGATAGTGATAGTAGCTATATTCCCCTGGGTAAAGCACTTAAAAACATGAGCTTTGATTTAGATGCACAAGGTGAGCTTTTGATTTCGGGGCCTCAAGTATTTTCTGGGTATTTAAATGACAATATTAAAACTCAGCAATGTTTAATTAAAACAAATAACATTACCCATTATCGAAGTGGTGATCTCGTAAATCGTGATGCTCAAGGAGTATTTCACTATATTAGCCGTGTAGATGACCAAGTTAAAATCCAGGGATACCGCGTTGAGCTATCCGAAGTAAATACACTAGCACAAAATTTTTTATCAAACCCTTTGGTACAGGCTATCGCAACGCCAATACAACAACCTCAAAGTTTGACTTTATTTATTTGTAATCCAGCCGATAAAGAAAGTGAGCAAACACTGATTGATTACTTAAAGCAACAGCTGCCACTTTATATGGTGCCCAAAAAGATTATATGGATCGATTCCATGCCACTAAATAGTAATGGTAAAATTGATAAAAGCGCCCTACATACCATGATGGAGAAATAATGAGCTTAACAAATTCGATTGAACAAGCTATCAATAATAAATTAATAGAAAAGCATGGTCAGGACATACTCATATCATTAGATAAAAAAAATAGTTTAATAAGTTTAGGTCTTTTAGATTCGCTTGATTTTATTAGTATGTTAATGGAAATAGAAAACAGCTTAAACCTTGATATTGATTTCGAAGAAGCTGACCCTGTGCAATTTACATCTTACAGTGGCCTAATAAAGCTACTTAGTGAGTCTACTAATGCCTAACAAAGTGAATTGGCAAGAAATATATAATACGGAATATGTGAATGCCCCTGAGTGTTGGAAAACATGCGGTGGCTACTGCTGTAAAAATTTTTACGGAGAGCATTTTAATATCCTAGACAAAAGTGGTGTATCTTTACCTCTTCTCGAAAATGAGTATGAGTACTATAAATCTATTGGTGGTATTAAAAATATTACTACACCAGCTAAAAAGCGTACATTTACGCTTTCAAACGGTAAAAGCTTCAATATCTATTTGCTCTCTTGCCAATGTGGTGGTTTATGCGAACCCCATGGACATAGACCCTTAGTTTGCAGAATATATCCCTACTTCCCTATAGTAGATGCGTTTGGTACTGTTATTGATTTTGAGTACTCCGCTTTAATGGATCTTTTTTACCGTGATCCAGATAATAACCATAAATGTACGCTGGTTAGAGAGCAAGCCATAAAGTTGAAACGTGAACTTACAGTTTCTATGAAGCCATTGTTACGTGATCCTGAAGTTGTGTTTATCTTTAGGTGTTTGAAGGAACTTGTAGACCGCCTCAAAGAAAAAATGGGGGGCTTTATTGATACCTTAGATGAATCACAGAAAAAAAAGTTTATTGCTAAATATGAATGGATGATTCTATCAGGCAAGCCGTGGAAAGATCCCGCTTTTTCAAAAAGAATTGATACTATCTACGACGAAGTTAAAGCAGCTTTCGGTAATGAGGACTTTTTGTGAGAAGTATCAGCCAAGAACAAATTATCGCAACATTACATTCAGTTGGTATCAACATGAATGACAGTGTGTTTATACACTCTTCATTATTTACACTTGGCGCTATAGAAAATCACTCAGTAAAAGAAGTGCCTGAGGCGTTCCTAAACTGCTTTAAAACTGCAATTGGTGATAACGGTAATATATTTATGCCAGCCTTTAATTATCAATTCCCACGCAGTCGCAAAGAAGATTTGCGCTCACAAGAATGTGTCTTAGGGTATTGGCCTGAGTGGTTTCGACAACAACCAAATGTAGTACGCTCAGGGCACCCTATGTTCTCAATCTGCGGTTTAGGGCCTGATGTGGCAAAAATCTGTTTACCCAAAAAACCTGAATATTATGCCTTTGCAGAAAACTCAACGTTTAGTAGGTTAATAGAACAAGATACAGTGCTTGTACTGCAAGGCATTGGCCTTAGAGTCGCCACGGTGATTGTTCAAATAGAAGCAATGTTAGGATTAAAATACCGGTTTAATAAACCTTTTACCGGTGTGACAACGCTCACAAATGGAGAAGAGGCTAACGGTACTTTTTACCACTTTTGCTTTCCTATAAATAATGCCTACAGGGAAGACTATTCCAAGTTAGAAGCTGCATTATTAAACTCAGGGATTATGAAACAAGCCCAACTTGGAAGATCATTTATCTATACAATAAAGATGAAAGCACTTTATCATTTTGTAAAAGACTTTGTTGCTGATAACCAATTTGCATTGCTTAACTGTAACCCATCTGAACTATATCGTTTTGATAATGGAAAAGAAGTCTCTTATTCTGTCGATAAATAATTGTTTATATCGTTATATGCGGCAACAAGTACATCAGCTTGTCGCCATTGTTTACCGCCTGATCTGCCTGAAATAATTATATTATCGACACTGTTTTTTAATGTATCAAAATTAGCTTGATTATTTTTTTCAAATTCTAAAGTTGGCACAGGAAAAGTGCCATGTATGACCTGTTTAATATGACTGATACATGTAGCATCTTGGCCGACAACTTGCATTTTCTTTAATGTATTCACAATTTCATCCACGTCATACTGCTCCACCTCTTCTGGCCTGCATAATATTTCTGCCGACAAGTTCGCATGCTGACTTTTAGTGCTGAGGTTAGGGTATAACGTCAACCTAAATATATCCGTTTGATGATCCCACACCCATAGATAATGCGATTTTTGATCAAGTAAAGGCAAGTCAAAATTCAAATGAAATACAATAGCAGTTCTCAGTTCTGGCTTGTTATAAACTAAAGGTAAGCCTAATGCTTTTAAGGCAATAAACGGAGGAGCACTCCAAAATAACAACTGACACTCAAGGATTTCTGCTTTATTAGTAAGCTTTACTCCCGTGATCTGCCGTCCATTAGTCTCTATCTTCTCTATTGATGAAGAAAGTACAACCTCAACTCCAGCGCTTTTAACTTTAGTTACTAAATACTCAACCCAAGACTCAATGCCTTTATTTTCTAATGGATAAAAGTAATTTGGAGTTTTTGAGTTGTCTTTGGTTTGTCTTTCATGAAAATGCGCTTGCGTTTGATATCCAATTTTAGCATCAAAAGTAGGAATATTTTTCAGTGCATTTGCAACATCGGGCTCAAAAGCAAGAATGCGAGTAAAGCCAAATAGTCCTGCTGCGACCGTTAATGTATTTAAATCTGTATGTTTACCATAGAGCTTATACAGAATTGGTTTAATAATATGCTGGGTAAACGTCTTGCCTAATGTTTCTTCGCAATAAGGGAGTATAAGCGAACTGCCACTAGAAGAGGTTGCTTGAATAAGCTCAGCACAACCTTGATAATACTCTTCGCTTGGCAGTTTGTGACTATCTGGAAACGGAGAGTTTAAATCCCATTCACCGGCAAAGTAATTACCTGATTGCAGTTTTTCTATTACGTGCCAATAGTAATCACGATTTTCTAGCTCGCCAAATAACAGAGTATCAAGCGCTTCTATGCCCGTTGCGTTCGGTATATGTGATCCCATATCATAATATGCACCTAACTCATCTTTTATAGAACAAAATAATCCCCCAACACGCTCACTTTGCTCAATTATTGTAACTTTTTTAAAAGACTGTTTGAGTAGTAATGCCGCCATTAAACCACATACCCCACCACCAACAACGATAGCTGAATTTCGCATAATAATTCTCCAGAAACTAGTAAGTAGTAGCTATATGATAACCACTCATGATTACGTAATTTGAGCAATAGGTGATTTATATGCAACGATACTTCTTTGTGCAGAAGTGATCTTATCGTTCTGATCATAAGAAACATCATACGATTGCTGCGTTATTGCAAATTTACTGAATAGTTCGCAAACATCTGCTTTAGAAGCAAAAAATAGGCCATCAATGTCAGAGAAATAATCCGGCGAAAATTGTCGCGCAAACCCATCATGCTGATATCCTGAGTTTATAAATGCAGGATGAGTATCAGCATACATAATAGAAAATATACAACCGCCTGGTTTTAACACTCGGTAAGATTCACTAAGGGCAACTAAAATATCTGAGCGAGGAACACAGTTTAAAGCGCTTCTGTCTATCACTAAGTCGAACGAATTATCTTGCCAAGGTAACTGAGTAAAATGACCATTAACTAAATCAGCTTTAAGTTGTAACCTTGTTAGACGCTCTTGAGCAAAATCTAAAGCAACTGAAGATATATCAATACCAGCAACATCAACTCCCTCTTCAGCCATAAAAACGATATTATTTCCAGCACCACAGCCTAACTCTAATGCGCTTAAACTTGAATTAGTGTGCCTTAATCGCATCACCAATGATACGATTGCATCATAAGGGTATTTATTTAATTGCCTGCCCTGCTGATAAATATTCTGCCAATTACCCATTTCACTTCATGACCAAGAGTGTTTGTTGCTCTAGCTTGTCAATTGCAGACGCCATATCTAAAACACTGCATCCATATTTATCCGCAATATCAATAGAGTCGTGCTCTCCATCACTATAATTTAATAACATCTTAATGTGATTAAGCTCATCGAGTTGGCTTACACGCTCTTTACTAAAAAAACTTAACGTTGGATACAACCCTTTACTACCTAAGTTAGGTTCACCAAAAGGTAGTGTATTCTCAAAAGTCGCAGCTTGTTCAAACGCCAAAAATATTTTCTCTAATTTATCAATACTATCAAGCAGTGGTTTTATTCCCATAAACGCTTTAGTATCAAGGGAAGTATGATACTGGTGGTAGCCAGAATGAAAACTACGGCTGACACAGCACACTGGCAATTGAAAGCCGGGAGAATTATATTGCCTTTCATCAGAACCACTTAAAGGACTAAATTGTATGTTTTCATGGTTATAATCATGTTGATTTAGATGATATAAAAGTTTATCTAGCATACCATTATCATTCCGACTATGTTTAAAAACTAATTTTTCAGGTTCTCCACCCATACAATTAATAACCAGTCCAGAAACCATGTTTGCAGTAAAATGCTCCCCCATTAAATGAAGCAATCCTAAACTACCTATTGTTTCAGGGTGTAATGCAAAACGGTAGGAGTAACGACGTTTTGGCCATTTTTTAATACGATTAAATAAGCCTAAAAGAACTAAAGGGCCGCTCAGCTCATTATTCGCCATTGATGGATGACATAGATATGAACTTAGTAATACTTCTTGTTTTGATTCACCATTTAAAACTGATTGGGCGATATCCAACGAACCATCTACAAACTGACTCTTAATTACAGCTTTGTATGTTCCCTCTTTAAGTTGTTCACGTATTTCATGAGCGATACAAAAACCCCAACGCTTTTTATAGTAGCTAGTAACATAAGGGATTGCCGTTGGCTGCTCAGGTAGGCTATATAAGTGCTTTTGAAGCTCTTCAAGGCTAAGCTCTATTTCTACAGATTCTGAGTAATTAACGACCTCAATATTCAATCGCTGCATATCAGCAATTTTCTCTCCATCAGGCCCTAATAAATAAGCATCTTCACAATGCCACTCCTTAGGTACAGTCCAATCAAATATTTTTTCACCAGAAGCAATAGAAGAAATATTAAGCGGCATATACCGCGAGAGAATACTATAACTTTGTCGTAAGCCTGGACCTGTTATAGAACGAAGAATAGGGAAAAGCTCATCAAATAACTCATTGTAGAAAGCCTCTGATTCTTGGTAATCTGTCACTATTATTCCTTTCCTAAGTCACATTTTTCATCATAGTGGATTTTATAATCAGCCATTATCTCTTGGATATAACATTTCCATAACTTATTTAGCTGTTTATATTTTTCTAAACAAAATACTTCGTCTTCATATTGATACAAAAGCGTAATCATCGGGCAGTGATAATATAAGAGCGCGCCTTTTATTATATGAAATATATGCCCTAAGCTAGTATTTCTTAAAGAGTAAACATACCTAGCTTGACGCTGTAATTGCTTAGCAGCAATACTACGACTTGTAATATCTTCATCAATAATTGAGAGTAGATGCTCGCAAATATCCTGAAGTCTATCCACTGCAATCAATCTATCTTCTACATCATCAACAGGTAATACTGTAAAATAATTATTCTTGATATTGCTGATAACCAACTCTTTATCAATCTCTTTTTCAATATCAATTAAATTATCTGCTGCAGTAGGAATAGCACCTTGAAGTTTTGCACCGTTTCCTACATTTATGCAGTTATTCACTTTGTAAAGACTTAGAAGCTTTTCTAACTGCGCATGAGCCACAAGAAAGAGATCATTTGAAACAACATGGCCACCCAAATTACCTTCAATCAATCGACCATTGAACTCTAAACTACCGTACCCCTCTGAATCATCATCATTATTTACTTTGTAAATACTATCTTTACTGTGATGTGAGCCTGATGGCTGTTTACCGTTATCAATACCAAAAAGATAGATATTTCTAAATCCCATATGAAGTAAAAACGAAAGGGCTGCATTTGCAACAACAGGATTACAGTAAGGGATCAATGGTAAAATTTGGGACAAATGAACTTGAGATATAACGTCCATTAAACATGTTCCCGCCTCATTACCTTTTCCCGCTATTCCTGCCCATTTATAACGTTTATTCGTATCAGGATATAAAGTATTAAGGCCCAGCAAGTTCACTTTTTTGTATTCATCAGCAGGGAAAATATCACCAAAAATTTTATAGTTCGAATATGGACGTTCAACTAACACATGAAAGTCAACTGGGATACCCTTCTTATATAATGACGCTATGGCGGTTCCCGCAGCGATTACGATCCCTTTTTGATGGTTATTTTTTAAAAATACTTCAGCTTCATCCAGCGATGGACCATTACCAACAATAAATATAGGTGTATCAAAGTCTATTTCCTGGGTCGTCTTCGTTAGTAACGCAGCTTTATTTCGAATATGATGGATACTATGAGCAAGCCCAGTTATTGCATCGTTGTAAAACCCATGACCAAACTGAAAACGGAAGTAATCTTCACTCCACTGCTTAATCAAAACATTTAGTTCTGTACCGGGTGTATGCTGATAGCAAAAACTGCGCACTAAGGAAAATGCACCAATGTCTTCGGCTATTTTTTCAAGGTCAATTATAAATGATTTATGATCAACACCTAAATGAAAAAACAAGCACCCTCCATTGGAATCAATTTTTTTTATAATTTCAAACCAATCAGTGCAAAATAAACTCGCAAAAAATTGTTCAAAATCTGGTTCAACTAAAAATATATAGTCAAATTGAGTATCTTCCAAAAGAAGCGGAACATGATAACCTAGCCCGATACCAAAAATAACTGCGGAAGGAAATGAAGATGGTAAGTTACGAACTACAGGTTTACTTTCGGCTCTGACTTTTTTCATAAAGCGAGTTAACTTTACCATATATCGAGAGTGAATACGGGTATCGTCATCATCTTCAGGATAACCAGTGTAGTCAGTTAAACTAAATACGGGCCTTTCTCTTTGTGCCTGTATTTGTTTTTCAGTTTGAGTAATGGGGTCTTGTGAATAAAGTAAAGTATTTCCACCACTTGGTATAAAATTACCATGCCCGGACTCTGTAACATGTAAGCAAAAGTCATCTTTGGTTTTAAAGTTTTTTATTGCTATTGCTATATCAGGGAAAAACTCAGAAAAACACTCAAAATTCTTTTCAAATCGCTCATTTGCTTCTGTAGCAAAAATCGCCTCTCTTTCTTGATGTTTTATAGTTTTTTCAAGTTTTTCTGAGATGTGCTCAAGCTCGTTATTAATATCTATATTCTTTATCATGTCGGTTACCTACTTGATATTTTTATACACATTTATTTTTTTTTGCGTATTAATATGAATACCAAGTTCTTTTGCAGCCTGCTGTTTTTTGAGGCTTATTTCTAATACCGTAGTATTCAATTTGATTGAAAAATCCGATAAAAATAACACATCGTTTTCGCTGAGGTTCTCAGGTGAGGTAAAGAGTGCTTTCAATGTTCTATCAATTAATAGTAACTTGCTTTGAGCTGACTCTATATCACCTTCAGCTAAATATTGATTAATTACAGACAAATCGGGGGCTAACTGAGACAATAAACTAGCCGACATTAGCATCTATACCATTTTCACTAAGTGTTTTTTCTCGAACGTCATGAGGAATAGCATCCCAAGCAGACTTTATTTCTTTCAATAAATTAGATACTTCTTCAACAATTGCAGGATCATTTTTTATTGTTGCATCAACTAAGCGATCTATCATATAAGAATAAAGTGCATATAAATTATCAGTCACTTCACCACCAACTTTAAAATCTAAACAGCCCCTTAAGGCTTCAATAATAGCAGTCGCTTTAGATAAATGTTCGGCCTTCGCTTCCATATGTTTTCTTTCAATAGCAACTTTAGACATCACCATTTTTTCAATCGCACCCGCCATTAACATTTGAATTATTTCATAGCGATCAGCACCGGCAACACGGGTCTTGAGTGCTTCTTTCTGATAATTTTTTACTTTGGCGTTATACATATTAAAACCCTTTTAAATCAAAATTAATTTATGATTTGTTTCTTGTAAATCCCGGTAAGCTCGCAAGCTGCGCTCCTAAGTACTGTTGTGTTGATTGCATTTGCGCCAGTAACACATCTAAACCCGCATATTGCTTTCTAAGCCTACTTTCTAATTCGGTCATTCTAAATTCATGCTTTAGTACATCATCTTCTAAATCAGTGACCTGTGTATTTAAATTATCTTCTCGTTGCTTTAAAATGCCTTTTGAACTTACGTAATTATCTAAAAAAGATTCGAACTGTTTAGCAACACCATTTTCACCAGCAAAAGCCTTTCCGATATCATCAAAATTTTCATCCATTGCTGTATTTAAACTGCGGACTAAAGTTGATTTTTCTAGATAACCTTTCTTATCAACACCCAAGCCAATATCGAAAATACTTGTGAAAGGCCCTGCATCCGTTAAATTTGTAGAAAGCATATTGACCATTTGCGAGCTCAAAGTACGAATGGTTGCATCGCTATTTAAAGGTTTACCAACTCTCGATTGCAGACCTAACTGCCCTATAGCATTGTTATAATTAGCAATAAATTCATCAATTAATGTTGTAACGCTCTCACGGTCATAGCTAACAGCTAACTTTGCCGTCTCTCCATCAACGCTTTGTCGTTTAGCAGTGATCGTCATATCTTGTACAGCATCTTTAAAGGTATTGGTGTCATTTGTTATTGTTATGCCATCTACTTTTATAACTGCACTTTTTGCTTCATTTCCAGCTGTTATACCAATACCACCGCTACCAGAAGCTCCACCATTAGCATCTGTAGATACATTGTCTAGCTCAGCATTATCATTGGTAATTACCAAGTCATTACCAGCGCCACTCACACTCGAAGTAAGAACCAACTTTGACTCAGTACCAGTATTTATTATATTTGCTGTTACACCAAAATTATCATCCGAGTCATTAATTGCGTCACGCAAATCAGCTAATGTCGCACCCGCATCAAGAGTTAGGTCAAAGCTTTTGTCTCCAGCAGCAAATGACAAGGTGCCTCCAGAAGCAGTGACCACATCGTCAGTAGATGTAAACAAAGGAGGTACGGCATCGTTTGACGTTGCACGACTGCCTTGAGCAAGTGCAACAACTTCAATTTTAAAATTACCAGGCGTAATATCTTTTGTTGGGGTAACTGAGACGAGATCACCGTCATCACTTGTTGGTTGAGTGATATTAGCAATACGTTTATTAAAATTATCAGGATCTGCTAGCTTTTTTATTGTGTCTTGTAGCTTGGATAACGCAGACTTGATCTCTCCGATTGAAGATAATTCAACTTCTAACGACTTGTCCTTTTTTGCAAAGGCATTCATTTTTGGAACATTTTCGGCATCAACAGATGCTGTAATGATACTTTCGAGATCCAGCCCAGATCCAATACCTGCGGATGTTATAAGTGGCATACTTCTCTCCTACTATCTGTTCCAAAAAATATTATACAGTTTGATTTAGTAACAAACCTTTGTTAGTTAGTTTATCGGCAAATTCATCTAAAGCTTTAGCAACTTCTCTAAACTCTTCAGTTGGAATTTCACGAATAACTTCTTCGCTTGTTTTATCAAACACTTTAATTATTGGTGGATCACCCTGCTCATCAAATTCAAATTTTAAATTTGTTGCCGTCACAGGAATATATTTATTTAATTTCTCTAAGTTTTCTTTCACTTCGTCGATCAGTGCTTTTCTTTCACTTTCAGAATCAAGTTGCTGACTATTATCAACAAGTGCGGGCTCTCTACCAGCAATTTTTGTACCAGCTTTTTCAACAGTTGCTTTTTTACTTGCTTCGTTTAACTCATTTTTATTTGTAAAAGATGAATTAGCGGTGAAGTTTTCACTCGATTTAATTATTCCACCTAAGTCAGCCATAGTAGCTCTCCTTCAAAATACAAACAAAGTATAAGTCATTATCGAGACAATATCTCAATAATGACCTAATTAACCGTCTAGCCTAGTAACGATAATGCTACTTGTGGACGCTGGTTTGCTTGACTCAAAATAGATTGGCTTGCTTGTTGTAATATTTGAGATTTAGTCAAATTAGCTGTTTCGGCAGCGAAATCAGTATCTTTAATACGTGACTTAGCAGCACTCAAGTTTTCTGAAATGTTAGATTGGTTACGAATAGTTGATTGAAAACGATTTTGTACAGCACCGAGTTCGGCACGTTTTTTATCAACTACTGCAATCATTGCATCCATACCTGCCATTACTGCTTGTGCGTTAGCTTGAGAAGATACACTAATACCACTTGCTGTAAATACAGTTGCAAAGTCGGTATTATCAGCTGAAGCACCAACCTGCGAACTAATTGTTCCCGCAGTAGCACTTAAGCTTGCACCTGTCACAGCACTTGCTACACCTGCAATACCTGACATAGTAAAGCCATTATTACCCGCAACCGAGTTTGCAGTGCCACCAACAGAAGCCATACTAAAGCTAATATTCTGTACAGCATCAGCACCAACTTGGAAGTTAGCTGAGAATGAACCATCTAGTAGATTTTGACCACCAAATGTTGTATCTGCAGCAACACGATTTACTTCTTCTGATAATGAACGAATTTCTTCTTGTACTGCTAAACGATCTTCATCTGTATTTGAACCGTTTGAAGCTTGTTGAGCAAGAGTACGAATACGCTGGAACATTGACGTAGTCTCATCAAGTGCGCCTTCAGCAGTCTGCGCAAGTGAGATCCCATCATTAGCATTTCGGTTACCTTGATTCAAACCATTTATTTGACTAGTTAAACGGTTAGATATTTGCATGCCTGCAGCATCATCTTTTGCACTATTAATGCGAAAACCTGATGATAGACGTTGAAAGGATGTATCGAGCTGGTTACCAGATTTCATCAACTGGCGCTGTGCGTTCAATGAACTCACATTAGTATTTACATATAAAGCCATAATAGCCTCCGCTTTATCATTTTAAATAGAATAACAACGGGATACCCCTACCCTGTTATTACTCCAGACTGAGAGTCCTAGATTTTTAGTTCTCTAAGTCAGTTATCGTCAGATAAAACGGAAACTTTAGCTTTATTTATAAATTTTTAACAACGTTATACTATTTTAACCCTGTAACAAGCTTAATGCAGCCTGAGGCCTTTGATTTGCTTGGCCTAATATTGTTTGGCTCGCTTGTTGTAAAATTTGGTTTTTAGTTAAGTTAGCTGTCTCCATTGCAAAATCAGCATCTTTAATTCTTGATTTAGCAGAGGCTAAATTTTCAGAAATATTAGCTTGATTTCGTATTGTCGACTGAAAACGGTTTTGTACCGCACCTAATTCAGCGCGTTTTTTATCAACCACCGCTATTAGAGAATCCATACCCGCAAACACAGCCTGTGCATTTACTTGTGATGACACACTAATACCTGCAGCTGTAAATACAGAAGAAAAATCTAATGTTGTTGATGCCGTTGCGCCATCAACTGAGCTTACATTAGCTGCGAGCGTTGAAAGTGCTTTACCACCCACGGCTGAAGCAACACCGGCAACACCTGATATAGTAAAACCA
This sequence comes from Pseudoalteromonas sp. SG44-1, assembly GCF_014164315.1. NCBI lineage: Bacteria > Pseudomonadati > Pseudomonadota > Gammaproteobacteria > Alteromonadales > Pseudoalteromonadaceae > Pseudoalteromonas > Pseudoalteromonas sp. SG44-1. The sequence continues at coordinate 6,574 of NZ_JACJEW010000010.1, read as the reverse complement.
CCATTAGCAGCGAGAGAATTAGCTGTATCGCCAACAGACTGCATACTAAAACCAATAGTCTGTACAGCATCAGCACCAACCTGAAAGCTTGCAGAATAAGAGCCATCCAATAAATTTTGACCACCGAATGTAGTGTCCGTGGCAATTCGGTTAACCTCATCAGATAACTGTCTAATCTCTTCTTGGATAGCGAGCCTATCTTCATCTGTATTAGAGCCATTTGCTGATTGCTGAGCAAGTGTTCGGATACGTTGAAATGTAGAAGTAATTTCATCAAGCGCACCTTCAGCCGTTTGTGCCAGCGAGATACCGTCATTCGCATTACGGTTGCCTTGGTTTAAACCCAAGATTTGCGATTGCAAACGATCCGATATTTGTAAACCAGCAGCATCATCCGCCGCGCTGTTAATACGCAGACCAGATGATAAACGTTTAAAGGAAGTATCTAAGTCGTTGCCAGTTCTTTCAAGCTGTCTTTGCGCATTAAGCGCGCTGACATTCGTATTTACAAATAAAGCCATAATAAACTCTCTTCTTATCTGTCAAATTAAAGCCACTCTTTAATTTAATGAGTGGAATTTTGACAAAGTGACCTGTTACTACAGTCAAGTTAAGTTGACTGGGGGCAATAAACTGCCACTTTGCAGATTAATTTAAATCGTAATAAGTATTCAGCAATCTTTAGGCCAACTTTATAGATAGAGTTGCATTGAATTATAAAAAACGAGAAAAGGGCCTATAAGGCCCTTTGAAGATAAGTTTGAGAGTGGGTATGCCTAACACTTACTATTGGCATAGTTTGTGCTTTAACAATTATGTTCTTACAAATGTTAGAACAATACAGGATTTTTAAGCGCCTCCGCTTTATCAATCCGTTTCAGCGCCTTTGTTAATACCCCATTAAACAAAGGCGCTACATTCTTAGTCAATTAATTGACTATTTCCAACCTATTATCCTAGAAGACTTAATGCAGCCTGTGGACGTTGATTAGCCTGACTAAGAATTGTTTGGCTAGCCTGTTGTAGAATCTGCATTTTTGTTAAGTTTGCAGTTTCTTGCGCAAAGTCTGTATCTTTAATACGTGATTTTGCAGCACTTAGGTTTTCTGAAATATTTGACTGGTTACGAATCGTTGATTGAAAACGATTTTGTACCGCACCCAGCTCAGCGCGTTTTTTATCAACAACCGCGATTAATGAATCCATGCCGGCCATTACCGCTTGCGCATTCGCTTGTGAAGATACGCTTATGCCGCTTGCTGTAAATACCGCAGCAAAACCTGTAGCATCAGCTGATGAACCTACTTGCGAACTAATTGTTCCAGCTGTAGCACTTAAACTTGCGCCTGTTACCGCACTGGCAACCCCTGCAATACCTGACATGGTAAAACCGTTATTACCAGCGATTGAGTTAGCCGTACCGCCAACTGACGCCATACTAAAGCTGATATTCTGTACAGCATCTGCGCCAACTTGGAAATTCGCGGAGAAAGAACCGTCTAAAAGGTTTTGACCACCAAACGTTGTATCTGCTGCAACACGATTTACTTCTTCAGATAATGAACGAATCTCTTCTTGCACCGCTAAACGGTCTTCATCAGTATTTGAACCATTTGCTGCTTGCTGTGATAATGTTCTGATACGTTGGAACATTGATGTTACTTCATCTAATGCACCCTCAGCTGTTTGTGCTAATGAAATACCATCGTTTGCGTTACGGTTACCTTGGTTCAAACCGTTAATTTGTGATGTTAAACGGTCAGAAATTTGTAGACCTGCCGCATCATCTTTCGCACTGTTAATACGAAAACCTGATGATAAACGTTGGAATGATGTATCCAGTGCATTACCAGAATTATTTAATTGTCTTTGTGCGTTTAACGCGCTAACATTTGTATTTACATATAAAGCCATGATATCTCTCCAGAAGTAAACTTATCATTTACTCTCAAACTTACTAGATTAAGCAGTGGTTGTTATTTACAACGCTTTGCTTGGTTAATTAAGTTATCGGTCTAGCAAAAAAATCCTTTAGCTTTTTTTTTTATTTTTTTTCCATTATTTTTTAAGCTCATGTAATTTAATGAATTTTATAGTGACTAAATTAATAAAGCTCATTAAAAAACTAAAAGGATTATTGTGCAGGTCTTTTTCTTCAGGAAATTATTAAGCTGTTAAATAGTAAGGAGATGATCTTAAAAGGCTGGAAAAATACGAGAGTAAGGCAATATATTGCCTTACTCTTGATGTTCTTATAACTTACTTATAAGTAATCGAACAGTGATAATTTAGCTAAGCGGCCAAAAGTTGCCTGCGACGCTTGCAGTGCAGTTTCTTGCTTCGTGAGTTCAGTAATAGCCTCAGCCATATCAAGTTCAATTAAATCTGCACGGGAGGATTTATTATTTACATCCAGATCACTATTAGATTGCGTGATTTTCTCAGCTGTATTTAACCGCCCACCTAAACCAGCCTGTGTTAAAGAGACCTGATTTTTACTGTTATCGATTTGGACCATGGCCGATGCCAATACTTGGTCATAATCTTCTTGACTAATTGTTGGGTCAGTTAACCCAGCAATTAAATCGCTTAATGTGTTTAAAATATTTTCTTTTTTCGGCGCTTCTAAAGTAAAGTCTACCTGCCCGTTTGCAACTGGGCTAATATCAATTTCCATCCCAGCAAATTTAATTTTTGATCCCTCAAAGCTGCCAGAGCTGATCACACTTCCACCTTGTTCAACCTGATATGTATTAGGTGTACCTGGGGTTGTTATAATATTAAACGTATTTGCTCCGGCCGCGGCTGCGGGATCAGCGTTATAATTTGCTTTATGAAAAGCATCAAACTGAGCTTGCTCGCGTACATACACTTTTGCGCTAGTGATCCCTCCTGAAACAACGCCGTCATTAGAGGCAACATTCAACCGGGCATTGACCTTTTCAAACGTATCAACCCCATTATCACTGGATTTAATTTCAACTCCTTCCGCTACTTTAATTTTATGCTGGCCTTGGTCGCCACCATAAACATATTTGCCAGTTGAAGAATCAAGCGAATAGGTTTGGGTGTTATCTTGATAGCCTGAAAATATATACTTACCATCTTCAGTTTTAGCATTCATTAAATCAAGCACACTACTTTGTATAGATTTAATCTCTTCAGCAATACCTTCACGATCGATATCGGTATAAACACCATTACCTGCTTGAATTGCCAATGTATAGGCTTTTTCAAGTGAGCCTTTAATATTTTCAAGCACACTGTCTTGAGTCTTTAATCGACTCGTTAGCATGGTAATGTTTTTACTGTATTGCTCATTCGCTTGTATACGATCGGTATACAGTAACGCCCGTGCTGTTGCCGATGGATCATCTGAAGCTGTAAGCACTCGCTTTTGGGTATTAACTTGCTCTTGTGCTTTATTGACATTTTGCTGATTATTCAAAATCGAATTAACACTGTTTTGATACATCAAATTATTAGATAAACGCATAATTACCTCGCAGCATTAAGTAAAGTGTCAAATATAGAACGGGCTGTTGAAAGCACTTGTGCAGACGCCGCATAAGATTGTTGAAACCGCAATAAATTGGCAGCCTCTTCATCAAGGTTAACTCCCGAGAGTGATTCATACCAGGCTTCAGACTGTTGAGCTAATGCCTCAAAAGCAGCACCATTGGTCTTCGCTTGATTGGTAACAACACCAATATCAGTAACTAACCCTGCATAGGCTTGATTAAATGTTTTATGATTATCAGCCGATGCGGTTGTGGTAACATTTTGCCGCACTAGCTCGCCACTTTGTAACCCAGCTAACATTAAGCCATTGCGGTTATCGTCAAAACCACCTTCATTAAACTCCAGTGTAAAACTATCACCTACCGCTGTGGTGCCTTCAATATCAAAATCAAAACCGTAACTATCATAAGGAGGGCCAGCTTGCTCTAGTAGATTTTTAGCAGGTGGAGTAATCGTAAAAGTCGAGCTGCCGTTATTGTCTGTAATTGTATATTCATTAGCATTAGCGGTTTTCACTATCGTGATATCACCATTTGCTAGATCCGGAGGCGTCGTGGCTGTAAAGCCACCCGAAGTCACACTAGTAACAGTCCCTGCTGATATATTGCCATTACCTGTATTGTTTATATTATCTGCCGTACGAATTGGAGAAGCCAGCGCTAGCGCTTCTGGTCTATCGGTAGCCAGTGTTAAACTCGATGCAGCCTCGGCATTCAGTTTAACTGCAAATTTATCGCCAACATTACCAGTCCCTGTAACGTTTAATTGTAAACCAAAAGATTCCCCACCGGTCATAGTCGATGAATCAATAACGCCAGCAACTATATTGGCGGTTGAGGGAGAGCCTAATGGTTCACCTTTATTATCGACCGGTTGTATTTCTACCGTTGTGCCACTGGTATAAGTAACAATAAAGTCACTGGCAGGAATTTCACTGCCTTTACCTGGTTCTAAGGTAGCCGTTATGCTTGAATTGCCTGTATTGGCTTGATAAGCGTGACCGCCAATCGTTGGGATTGTAAAAATATCACCACCGAGCTCGCCATTACCGTCCATTCCTAAACGGTTTTGTTGATTAAAAGCATCAGCAATCGCAAGCCCCATTTGGCCAAGTTGGTTTTGTGCTGGCACTAAAATGTCATCACGAAATGCTAATAATCCGCCAATTTTACCTTTAAGCTTAGTCACATCAGCATCAAGCGGCACAGCTTTGCCGCCATCTATGTCTAAATGTAATTCTTTAAAATTAGGATCAGGATCGCCCGCCATCGAAAATAAATTAAATGCGCCATCTTGCATTACTAATGATTCGCCGGTGCCCATAAATACGAGCTTTTCACCGTTGGGGCCATCAAGTGTCTCTACATCAATTAATTCCGATAACTTACGAATAGCAAGGTCTCTTTCGTTGTACGTGGTGCTTGAGTTTGCCTCGTTACGCGTACCATTTACGGTAGCTATTTGCTTATTCAAGCTGCTAATATTTTGAATTAATGTATTCGCTTCATCAGAAAATATTTCTAACTGATCATTCACGATATTTTTTTGATTAAATACAATGCCTGATAAGCGATCCATTTGATCAATCAAATTTTTTGCATCCGTCATTACGAGCGATCGTGCAACTGAGGATGATGGCTGATTTAAACTTTCCTGCACATTATTGAATAACGAATTCATACTAGTCGATAGACTATTGGATTCTTGAGAAAACAAACTATCAACCCGGCCAGCCTCAGTCACAAATTGGTCGAAAAAGGTTTTATTTGAGGTATCACGATTGAGTTGCTTTTGTGCAAACTCATTTAATAAACGATAGGTTTCTCCACGACCGACTTGGTTATCAATCATGGTCATATGCTCTGTACGCTCGCGTACATAACCTACCGTATTAACATTGGTAATGTTCTTACTGGTGGTTTGCAGTAACTCAGAGCTAGCTCGAACTCCTGAGCTTGCAATGTCAAATAAGTTAAACGACATGTTAATTTACTCCTTGGCGAACCAATGATGTCGCCAATGTCTTAAGCTCTGTGTGGTTTAGCACTTGCTTAATTTTGTCAGCGTAATTGGGGTCAGTGGCATAACCAGCTTTTTGTAATGAATCTAAAAAGGCAGCCGGTTTTGCGGTATTTTGTAGCGCTTCTTGGTAACGTGGGTTTTCTATCAAAAACTGCACAAAGTCATTCACACTCTCTTTAATAGAATCATATGCACGAAAACTAGCTTGTTTTTTAACTGGTGTGCCTTGCTCAAATTCAAGCGTCATTTTGTTGGCTTTCTCACCTTGCCAGCTTTTATCTGATTTAATATTGAATAAATTAAAGCTGCTATTACCATCACTTTTATTAATGATATGTTTCCCCCAGCCAGTCTCAAGAGCTGCTTGTGCAACCATCACAGCGGGGTTCAAACCAATTTTCTCAGCAGCTGTTTTGGCATGTTCCCAAACACTACTGATAAAATCTTCTGCATTTTCAAACTGAGGTTTTTGCGCTGTTGATGAGCTGCTATTGACAGCCTGAGTGTCAGCCGCCTTATCAGCATTCTTGCTGGTTGCACGTTGATCACTGGTAAAATCATCGACGGTGCGCAGCACTGAACTAGGGGTAAATTTTTTCCCGTCAGGAGAGAGTTGTTGCACTATGAGATCGGCTAAGCCCAATGAACCTTTTGAAGATAAATCAACCGATAACTGTTGATCATGCATTTCTTCAAAAAACTTTACTCCACTGGAGTTAAAAGGGCTGTCTTCGTCTTCAAACGCTTCGTTTGCTTTACGCATACTTTTTAAAAGCATTTGCGTAAAAATAGATTCAAATTGTGCCGCTGCTTTTTTTAGCGCTTCTTTTGATGCTTCAGGCGAGGCACCACTTTTTAAGGCATCTTGACGTAATGTATTGAGATTGCCTAAATCAAAGAAGTTTTGTTTATCGAGATGATTAGTATCCATCAGCAATTTGACACAGTGATTAATAATAGTATTAACAATGCAATAATTAAGCCAATGCGAGTTTGCGAGTTTGCGAGTTTGCGAGTTTGCGAGTTTGCG
>NZ_JACJEW010000109.1:0-4804 GCF_014164315.1 Pseudoalteromonas sp. SG44-1 | reverse complement strand
TTAACCTTTAACCTTTAACCTTTAACCTTTTACTCCCCCTCAAAACAAAAACGGCGGCCTAAGCCACCGTTTAATCATCAAACTAATAAAAACTAATTACCAAATTTTTACGCGATCAGCTGGTTTAATATACATTTTGTCGCCTTCTTTAACGTCAAATGCTTGATAAAACTCAGGCATATTCGACAAGATACCGATCACGCGGTAATGGCTTGGTGAATGCGGATCTGTCATTAGGCGGTTACGTAGCTCTTCGTCACGGTATTTACGACGCCAAATTTGCGACCAACCCATAAAGAAGCGCTGATCACCGGTATAACCATCAATGACTGGCGCTTTATCGCCACCTAGCGATAGCTGATAAGCAGTGAAAGCAACCGTTAGGCCACCTAAATCGCCAATATTCTCACCTAAGGTCAATTGACCATTAACACTGGCATCTGCAAATGGTTGATACTCGTTATACTGTGCAACTAACTGACCAGTGCGCTCTTCAAACTGTTTAAGGTCTGACTCGCTCCACCAATCACGTAAATTACCATCACCATCATACTTAGCACCTTGGTCATCAAAACCATGCCCTAACTCGTGACCAATTACCGCACCAATTGCACCGTAGTTAACCGCATCATCAGCTTCTAAGTTAAAAAATGGTGGTTGTAAAATTGCCGCAGGAAATACAATTTCGTTATTCACCGGGTTATAGTAAGCATTTACTGTTTGTGGTGTCATATGCCATTCAGAACGATCCACTGGCTTACCTAGCTTGTCAATCATATCGGCATAAGCCCATTCACTATGGCGAATATAGTTACCAACTAAATCATCCGCATTAATGCTTAACTGTGAATAGTCTTTCCAGTTATCTGGGTAGCCAATTTTTGGGGTAAATTTGTCGAGCTTTTCTTTCGCAGCAAGCTTGGTTTCAGGGCTCATCCACTCAAGATTTTCAATCGCAACGCCATAGCCTTTGATCACGTTATCAACTAACTCTTCCATGCGCGCTTTTGCTTCTGGCGGGAAATTGTCTTTAACGTACACTTTTCCTAAAATTTCACCTAACACTTCATTTGATGCATCAACGGCTTGTTTCCAAAGCGGAGTTTGCTCTTTTACGCCGCGTAATGTGGTGCTGTAAAAGTTAAAGTTTAAATCAACCAGATCTTTATCTAATATACCTGCGTAGTTACTTACTAAATGAAATTTAAGGTATTGTTGCCACGTTTCAAGGTCTGTTGCTTTATAAATATCGGCAAACTTTTCAAAGTAGCTAGGCTGACTGACGATAATATCTTGTACATTTACACCAGACGCTTTGAAGTATTCAGCAAGGTCAAACTCACCAGTTAGCTTACTTGCATCACTTACGCTCATTTTGTTATAAGACTTTGTAGCATCACGACTTTCAACACGCGTCCACTGTGCATCAGCAATACTGGTTTCAAGTGCAATAATTGCTTTAGCAGCTTCATCGGCTTTTTCTACACCTGCGCGTTTTAGAACGTCAGCAATGTAAACTTGGTACGCGGCACGAATTTTAGTGAACTTTTCGTCATCTTTTAAATAATAATCACGATCCGGTAAGCCAAGGCCTGATTGATACGCATATAATGCATTTTCACTCGAGTTCTTAGCGTCATTATTTACATACCAACCAAATGGCACCGCGCCACCTTGAATACGTATTTGCGCCATAAGTGTAACTAAATCAGACTTATTTTTAACACCATCAATAGCAGTTAACGGACCATTTAGCGGTGTTATACCTAATTCATCACGCTTGGCTTCATTCATGTAACTCTTAAAGAACGCACCTAGCTTATATTCATCAGTTCCGGCTTTAGCAGCTGTATTAGCAGCCGCTTGTTCAAGCACTGTTTTCATTGCGGCTTGAGAGTCGTCATACAATTGTGAGAATGAACCGTAATTTGATTTATCGCCAGGGATCTCAGTCGTCGCCAACCATTGACCATTAATGTGATAATAAAAATCATCCTGTGCACGGACCGACTTATCTATATTTGCTAATTCAATACCTGAATTTAACTGCTCTACTGGTGCGCTAACCACCGTGGCCTCAGGCGCTTTTGTTGATTCTTGTTTTTCGCCACAACCGACTAATCCCAAAGCAAGTGCAATACTTGCCGCAGTTAGAGTTACTTTTTTCATGACTATCTCATTTGTTAGTTATCGTTTAAATATTCACCACTCAAATAAAGTACTTCGATAGAATATTCGCTATTTCCATATTAAACTTGTTCAGTGCAACAATAAACCGATGAACCAAAACAAGCGCTTTTAATATGTAACAAAGTTTGTAAGCGAGGGTTTATCACTCGCAATTTTAAGTTCACCACCGAGCAATGAAAGATATAGGTTAAAGGCAGAGACTAGCTCCATCTAACATCTAAATACAAAAGCGCGGCATAAAACCACACCTACAAGCAATTAATTAGACATCAAAGTAAATTTAACACCGAGACAAACTTTAACACCCGTAGGCGTTAAGCTTGCTGACGCAAAAACACTACATTTTAAAACGCGGTGGCAAGCCACTCGCCTACAAGTGAGTAATAAAACACCGAGATAAACGTTAACACCCGTAGGCGTTAAGCTTGCTGACGCACAAACTCCACACCACATTTTGAAACGCGGTGGCAAGCCACTCGCCTACAAGTAATAAATTACACATCAAAGTAAACTTTAACACCGTAGGCGTTAAGCTTGCTGACGCAACAACACCACATCACATTTTGAAACGCGGTGGCAAGCCACTCGCCTACAGGTAATTAATTAAACATCAAAGTAAATTTAACACCAAGATAAACCTTAACACCGTAGGCGTTGAGCTTGCTGACGCACCAACACCGAGCCACATTTAAAATGCGGTGGCAAGCCACTCGCCTACAAATAAGTAATAAACATCAAAGTAAATTTAACACCGAGATAAACTTTAACACCCGTAGGCGTTATGCTTGCTGACGCAAAAACACAATATGCGCGAGTTTGCCTCGCGCAGCTCTTAGCATTTAACCAACTATTCCTAGCGGTTTGGCACTTTGCCATGCACCACGGGTAAAATCAGGAATATCAATTGACGCACTACGATTACTAACTGACTGTGCCGACAGCGGCGATATAACAGACCAAGCAGCGCCGTCGTAAACATCTTGATCAAGCGCCTCACCATTACGTAAACAATAAATCATCCGCCAGAACATTAAGAAGTCCATGCCGCCATGGCCGCCGTTACGCTCTGCCTCTTCGCCCATTTTGGTCCACAGTGGGTGGTCGTATTTTTTATACCAATCAGCCATTTCATAATCCCACTCATGGAAGCTCTTCGAACCACCATCTTCCAGCGCAATACGATTTGGAAAACCAGCAAACACACCGTTAGTGCCTTGAATTAAATTATGGCGCGAGTATGGACGTGGCGTGGTGGTATCATGTTGAACCATAATACTGCGCCCTTTTACTGTTTTGATAAGCGTGGTATTCATATCGCCAGCAATATAATTAAGCTGATTACGTTGATGATCGGCTGGAAATTCTTTCTTTGCATAGGCGCTACGGCCCAGTGCCGGTGAACTCATCGAGGTTAAAAAATCAAACCGATCGCCGCGATTAATATTCATATATTGTGACACAGGGCCTAAACCGTGCGTTGGATACAAATTACCGTTTCGTTTTGCATGCCAAGCGGTACGCCAAGAACCAGTTTTATGCTCCACTTCTTTCATTTGCCAACGTAATTCATGAATATACGCCGCCTCACCATGTAGCAGCTCACCAAACACGCCTTGGCGAACCATATTCAATACCATTAACTCATCACGACCATAGTTGACATTTTCCATCATCATACAGTTCTTTTGCGTGCGCTCAGCGGTATCAACTAGTTGCCACATTTCTTCAACCGTCAATGCTAATGGCACTTCAACAAAAGCATGCTTGCCACTATTCATGGTATCGATTGCCATCGGTGCATGCCACGACCATGGCGTAGAAATAATCACAATATCAATATCATCGCGATTAAGCATTGCTTGATAGGCATTATCGGCGCCAGTATAAAGTGCAGGCTTAGCCAACCCTTTGTCAGTGAGGTAGTTAGCTGAACGCTGTAAGACTTCGTCATGGGTATCACATATTGCTTTAATTTCTGTACCAGCAATATGACTCATACGCTTTACGTGGCCAAAACCACGCTGCCCTAAGCCTATAAACCCAACCCGTACTACATCCATTTTTGGCGCGACAAGGCCAATTACAGAGCGCCCTTGCGCTGGGGGAGTAATAACGCCACTTTGAGTACCCGTGGCACATCCTGAAATCACACTAGCCGCTGCCGTAGCACTCGCGGCTTTTAAAAAATCTCGACGATTAAACTGCTTCATTATTATTATCCTAGAACTAATCTAGTTTTAACTTACCTAAAACAGCTTGGGAGGTAAAGCAGATGGGGATGGATAGCATAGGAAAAGAAGGAGTTAGAATTAACCTTAACTCTTGGTATTTAACCAATCTCAATCGACGATGTAGGAAATGGCTTTAGCCATGAATTTTATAAACCGCGCGGCGTAAAGCCGCGCCTACGACAACCCAAGCACCAATGCCACCCCGTAGGCAGGAGTTTACCTCGCGCAATTTTAAACGCGCCTCTTAACCTATTTGTGAATGAATCTTTTAAATCTTTCGTTCGCGGCTAAAGCCGGCTCCTACGAAAACTATTTTTGTACAAAGAGAAGTGAATGAGTGTTAGTGAGTGTTAGTGAGTGTTAGTGAGTGTTAGTGAGAAGAT
>NZ_JACJEW010000108.1:0-4844 GCF_014164315.1 Pseudoalteromonas sp. SG44-1 | reverse complement strand
AATACTGCGCCACTGTTCAAGGCTACGTGTTTTTCTCATGGCTATCTCCTCATTGAAATTCGGAAATAGCTTAATCATTTTGACGAGTTACTGGCAGGTGCATTTTGCTAGACGCTTACCATTAAATCGAATATTAGAGAATATTAATTCATATATTATTACTGGCATAAACCCAATTATTGACAGTTTAGATATGGTTTTAGGCCATGCAATGACTGACCTTAATTACAGACATGAATTGAAAGAAAGTGGTTTCGGTAAGAAGTTAATTGATACCTTTCATTTTGTAGCAAGCTTTACTACTTTAGCTGCAGGTATTGCGCAATTTGAAGACTTAGGCAAATTTTATGCAACTTTATTAAACTAGTACAAAGCCCCACAAGGGGCTTCCAAAATAGAATCACTGTATTTCAACTTGATTTAGCCAATTCGGTCATTTCATTAGCAAAGCTATCATATGCTAAATCCATATCACTTATAAACATTTCAAATTGATCAAATTCTAAAGGTGATAACTCTAGTTCTTTTCTAATAGAACTAATAAAGCTAGGTAAAAATTCATTTACATTACGCTGTTTTTTAATACAAATCTTTGAAAATTCTATATGTTCTTCTAGCAATTCAGCTTCCAAACTTTCTATTCTATAATTTAATTTTTCAGATTCGTGATCGGTATATTCATTTATTTCTAATGATTTAATTAAATCTGCTTTCTGTAATAAAGGGATTCGAGCTTGTACTAAATCAAGAGCTCCTATATTGAATGCAGTCATTATTTTTATAATACTATTAACTGTTTCACTCTCCCCAACAACTTGGATCTTAGCAATTTTGATCCCTACATCAAGAGTTTCTGAAATGAATTTATCTTTATCGTATGTGAGGTCAGAAAACATCACGAAAGTATTGCTTGCTTTGGTGATAGCCTCAATCGCATCAGAGTAGATTTTAATTTTTAAATCTTGGTGTTTGTTTTTAGTGGCTAACGTAAGTAGGTTATTTTGTTTTATTTCTTCTAGCTTTTTAGCATTGTCGTTTTTTATTGTTTCAACAATTGTCGTGATTTTATTTATATCTTGTATTGTTGCCAGGTTTTTTGTTTTCTCGGATAGGTACTTTTTTAAGAGCCACGAAAATATAGTCATGACGGCGACGATTGAAATTCCAAGTATTTCATTTGATATCATTCTATAAATCGTCCTGCATTTCTAAACACCCTTCGATTAAACATTCTCTAATTATTCCACTGCTACGGGTACCATGAAATGGGGTTTGTAGAGTAATTTCATCTTTGCCATCCCAATAGTGCTTAAAAACTTTATTTAATTCATCAGTACTAAGACCAGACATATATCCCAAGCCCCTCATTAAAGATACTACCTCCATATTTACATTATGAACCTTATTTAACTCATTTGGCATAAGTCTAAATTTTCTAACAGTCGCTAAATTCCAACCAAATTTAGTAGCTACCGTACAACATTCATTATATGAATCAAAAGCATATATGCAGGAGAACCGAGAAGGTGCGTGTGGCATATTTTGTTTTCTATAAAGCTCTAGATTGTATTCTAGAGTGTAGTTATTGGTTATATTTAACTGGAAATTAGAAGGAGAATGGGGACAAGAGTCTTTATTTGGTAAATAAGGAATGTAATCAATAGTTCCATTTGCATATGCTAATTTGAAATCGGGGTCTTGAAGTGAATTAAAATATCCCGAAGAATAAATTTTGTTTCCTCTGTTGATGAAGTTATCTTTAGATATTTTATCCATACTAAGGAATATATAAAAATCATCCATATCAAAATTTCCTTTTTAAATTATAATTTTTTGTAAAAATCTTTCTAATTGGGCAAGGATTTTAAACACACTTAACTAAATAGGAAAGACACTAAAATATTCAATGTATTAACCTTGGTAATATTTATTACTAAACCTAACCACAATGGGCGTTCCGTCTTGTTCACAGGTAACACTAATCTTTAATTTTTCTTGATGATCATAGTAATTGGCTAAATGGGTCATTCTGTCTCGTTCTTCTAAATTTTTTGGATTGACCGCAACAGCATTTAACACAGCGATAGGATCAAACGGTTCTGTTTGGCTACATGGTGCAGTCTCTAGCAAGTAAATTTCAGAATAAGTAATTACACCATCAGTACTGTCATAACGAGTTTTGTATTGCGCAGTAGTTGTGATAATAGAACCATTTGCATTCGCGGCAGTTTTTAAAATATCGCTTGCAGCTTCCAACCTAAACTTAATAAACCTGTAAGGGCTAATAAAATCAGCAGGTGGTGGGGTTAGCTGAGTTGTTTGCTCAGTGCTGTCATTTTTTCCACAACCAACTAGGATACCACTCATTACAAACGTAATAACCAAACCATGTTTAATCATACAAAATCCCTTTTAAAGTGAACTAATCTACTTTACGTGCCCGTTGTAACACACGTTCTACACGACCAAGTACGCTAAAGCGCCCAGCGTTAATATCATCCGCATCAACAAAAAAACCAGAGTAAGCGTTGTTGTCACTAGTGACTTTATAACCCTTACTTTTAAAATCGTACTGAATACGTTTTACAAAAATCTCATCATCAAAGCGTAGAACACAAACACCTTCACGTGCTTCTGATAAATCATCTATCAACGAAACAAGCGTTAAATCACCATCGTGAAGTGTGTTTTCCATACTATCACCGCGAACGGGAACAACGGTTAACTTCTTATTATGTAAGTTGTGTTGTTCTAACCAACGCTTTGAAAGTTCAAAACGAGCAATAGGGTGCTCAGCTACCACTAATGCGCCACCACCAGCACTGGCTGATAAATCATATTGCGGCACCGCCGTTAAATCAGCATGGCTGGTTTGCAGGGCTGTGCCTGGTGTTGATGCGGCTGGTAAAGTATCTCTTTTACAGCCTTTGAGTACGTAATTAATATCAAAGCCAATATCGGATAAGGCAATTAATTTGTCAGAAGGGATTGGATATCCAGCTTCCCAACGAAGGAAAGTCGTTTTACCTACACCAATTGCTTTAGAAGCATCTGCTTGTGTTAGCTCTAACCTGTTACGCTCTTCCCGCAAGAAAGTTGTCATTTATTGAAACTTTTAACCATTAAAATTACTAGAAACTTCAACAATGTACAATATATTGAATATAATGATGACAAATATTGAAACCTTAACGTTGACAGTTTCAATATATTGAAACTATACTCACCACACATTAACAAAAACATTCTCTTTAAATCTCGCCAAAGAACTGAAAAGAGAATGTAAACCAAAAGGTACTTTACAATGAAACCAGAGCAAATTAAACAAGCCCTTGAAGAAAAAGGCTATTCACTGTCAATTGTTGCTACTGCGCTGGGTTTAAACCTATCGCATGTTAGTAGTGTTGTTTATCAACATACCACCTCATACAAAGTGGCTGCTGCCATTGCCAAGATTATCGGCAAACCGGTAGACGTTATCTTCCCCGATGTACCTGCCTACATTAAAAACAAAGATTGTCGCGCTAAAAAAGTACAAGCGTTACGCGAGTTACTAGCCAGTGAGCAATAGCATCGGCAATCACGCGTATTAAATCAATGTAATTTTGCAAGAGATTTTTACCATGGAAAATTTAACAATGGCACAGCAAAAACAACTCACTAAAAGCATTCTAGATGCCGATGTAGCGCCTGATTGCGATATATACCACTTGTTTATTCACAGCGTATGTTCAGCCATGAAGCGTTCTGGCTTTAGTCGCCCAGTAATAGCTGACCGCATGAACGATGCACTACGCGCTCAAAACAACGATGTAGACCAAGCCAAACTCAATAAATGGCTTGCCCCAAGTCAAACTAACTATATGCCAATGCATTATTTGCCTGCCTTGTGTTACGCAGTGCGTTCAACAGAGCCAGCCAATATATTGCTTAAACCCATTTTGTTTAAAGCGGTCGATCAGCGCTCACAACTACTGCAACAGCATGCAGAGCTGCAAATGGAAATAGAAGAGCGAACAGCCATGCAGCGCTACATAACAGAGTCGTTATTAACTAACGACAATCAAGACTGAAAGCACCATTTCACCACCCGATATAAAACCCATATAAGGCTAAAAACAATGACAATCAAAGACCAAAAACCGTCTGCATTTTGTAAAGCCAGCCGCATAAACGCAGCCGGAGGCCATTATGAGCACTGAGTTAACGGATCAAACATTCTCTGCCGAAGAGCAACAGCAGTTAAGCGCCAAAATCGAGAAGATGGCAGGGCACATACAGCTCGTAATGCCAGATTCAGTTGACGAAGCATGGCAACTGGTTGTGCGTATGGAAGAACAAGCGCTGGTTGATACCGCAAAGCGCGGGCTGTTGTATATGTCGATCAAAATGCACTTAGGCCACGGCGAATTCGAGCAAAAACTAAAAGAGTTCGGTATTCCTGTTCGTAATACACAAAATTCGATAGCAGTAGCAAAAATGTTTTTAGCATTGCCTGATTCAAAAACGCAGACGTCTGCGCTTTTGAACATGAACAAAAGCAAGCTGATTGAAATGGCTCGCTTACCGGTTGAAACTGTTGAATCGTTAGATGACGACGACCTAGACACACTCAATGACTTATCAGTGCGTGAGTTCCGCAAGGAAATTCGCAAACTAAAAGACAAGCACACCGACCTTGAAGAGCAAACCGCCACGCTTATAAACGCCCTAGAGACCGAGCGCTTAACCAAAGCCCCAAAGCAAATGTACGAGCTGCCTATGCTAGTTGCACAAGTGCGCCAAAAATCGTTTGCACACAGCGCCGTTGTTAACGAATCGCTCGAAGAGTTTATAGCCATGGC
>NZ_JACJEW010000107.1:0-4871 GCF_014164315.1 Pseudoalteromonas sp. SG44-1 | reverse complement strand
GGGGTTAAAGGTTAAAGGTTAAAGGTTAAAGGTTAAAGGTTAAAGGCAGAGATTAGCTACACCTGAAATCTAATGACTGATGGTTCAATACAACCGCGCGGCATAAAGCCGCGCCTACGTTTTAAAATATAGGAACCAGATCTTAAAGCGCAGGTCCTAGTCACTTCCCTAGTACCCTTGTCTTCCTAGCACCTTTAACCTGTTCGCGGTGGCAAGCCACTCGCCTACAAGCAATTAATTAAACACCGAGATAAACCTTAACACCGTAGGCGTTGAGCTTGCTGACGCATAAATACCGAAACAATATTGAATATCGCGGTGGCAAGCCACTCGCCTACAAGTGATCAATTAAACATCAAAATAAACTTTAACACCGTAGGCGTTGAGCTTGCTGACGCAAAAACACCACATATTGAAACGCGGTGGCAAGCCACTCGCCTACAGTGAATAATTAAACACTGAGATTAACGTTAACACCCGTAGGCGTTAAGCTTGCTGACGCAAAACACCGAAACAATATTGAATATCGCGGTGGCAAGCCACTCGCCTACATAGGCATATACGCAAAAGGTTAATGCCAGGCAAATTGTACAAAACGTAGGAAATGGCTTTAACCATGAATTTTATAATCCCCGCATCATAAAGCCTTCGAGTACCTTTAACCTCTAACCTTCTCTCTTCAACCTTTTAATTTGACATTTTTTATCCTAACCTTGTTTCTAATTTGTATAATTTAATCAACAAGGATCAACCATGAAAATTACCCATCATGGAGCGGTGAATGGGGTTACGGGGTCATGCCATCAGTTAGATTATGATCAACACTCATCGGTGTTGATTGACTGTGGGCTTTTTCAAGGGGAAGACGCCGGGTCAAGTTTAGCTATCAACTTTGATATCTCAACTGTCACTGCGCTGATTGTTACGCATTGTCATATTGACCACGTTGGCCGCATACCTTACTTATTTGCTGCTGGTTTCACTGGCCCTATTTTTACTTCGAAGGCATCGGCGAGTTTATTGCCATTAGTGATTGAAGATGCACTTAAAGTCGGTGTAACGCGAGATCAAAAAATTATTAACGCCTGTTTAAGCTTACTTGCCAAGCGTATTGTCGCTATCGAATTTAATAGCTGGTTTGACTTACCAACCACCAGCAACAAGCCCACCGCGAAAGCTCGCTTACAGCGTGCCGGGCATATTTTAGGCTCCGCCTATGTTGAAATCGATATAAAAACTAAAACTATCAAGGGAAATTCCCATCGCGTAGTATTTTCTGGTGACCTAGGAGCGCCGCATACTCCGCTACTGCCTTCCCCAAAAGCGCCTTACAAAGCCGATACTTTAGTGATCGAGTCAACCTATGGTGATAAAAACCATCAAGGCCGAAAAGAACGCACGCAAACACTGAAAAAGGTGATTGAAAAAGCCGTTGCCGATAATGGCATTGTATTAGTGCCAGCGTTTAGCATTGGCCGTACGCAAGAGTTACTGTACGAACTGGAGCAAATAATTCACAACGCAGCTAAAAATTCACCATGGCAAAATATAGAGGTTATTGTTGACTCCCCTATGGCAGCTAACTTCACCACAGAGTATCGAAAATTTAAAACCCTCTGGGACGATGAAGCAAAAAAACGCTTAGCCAAAGGTCGCCATCCATTAAACTTTGCGCAGTTGCATACTATCGACAGCCACCAAGAGCATATTGCCGTAATTAATTACCTAAGCAAACGCAAACAACCCGCAATTATTCTTGCCGCTAGTGGCATGTGCACCGGCGGACGAATTGTGAATTACCTAGAGCGATTTTTACCTGATGAAACTACCGATGTGATTTTTGTTGGCTACCAAGGCCGTGGCACGCTCGGCCGAGATATTCAAACCTATGGACCAAGTAATGGTTATGTGCATATTAATAACCATAAAATCACCATTAACGCAGCAGTACACACAATCAGCGGCTACATTGCTCATGCAGATCAAAACGGCTTAATAAAATTTGTAACAGGTATGCGTAAAAAGCCCAGCCATATAAAAATAGTCCATGGCGATGATGATGCAAAACAGGCATTAGCCCAAGAGTATCGAGAGGTACTAGGAGAAGGAGTTAAAATTGAAATTGGGGAATCGTTGACGAGCTTCGAGTAGCGGGCTACGAGCAGCCCGGTGTTAAATTTAGTCTAATTCCTAGTCTTTAACCTTTTCATTATTCTGTGTAGCACAGGTTGTGAGATTCTCATGAGCTTTTGATTACATAGATCAATTTCCCAAGCATTCTCCCAATTACTTTGCACTCATTTAATGCGAACTATGTTTGCTCGTGATTGATATAACCAAGCTCAAAAACAATCATAAGCTGCGTTTTTAATTCTCCTACAGAGCCTTTTGCCACAGAAAGAAAATACGCTCTTTCTTTATCGGAATAGCGCTCATAACCTTCCGCTATATTACTCGGAACAGAAACAGCACAGCGACACATTTGATCTTTAAGCCCAAAATCTCGTAAATCATTGAAAACTTGATATACAAATAAACTTAATGAAAAAGATTTCTTCCATACATCTAAATTTTCATATTTCATCACCCCTCCTGGGTTGCTACTCCCTTTCGAAAACGACTAAATAACAATGGAACTATAATTTAACTGCAGGACGTAATATATCACCTCGCAGAACAACCCAGAACCTAATTACTATAATCAGCGGCTACGATGATACGTAGCCCGCAACTCGAAGCTCGAAACCTCAGACATCTAAATTTTACACTGCCTTTAAATGACTTGGTTTTTTAGGGTTAACTAACTCTGCAACAAAGCTTGTAAAGTCAGCACCTAGGTTTTCATCACGCATGCTGTATTCAACAATCGCTTTTAAATAACCTAATTTATCACCACAGTCATGAGCTCGGCCGCTCATATGAAATGCTTCAACCGTTTCAATTTTCATAAGCATATCAATAGCGTCGGTTAGTTGTATTTCACCACCTGCGCCAACCGGAGTTTTATCAAGTAATTGCCAAATAGTTTTTGACAGCACATAACGACCAACTACAGCAAGGTTTGATGGCGCGTCACCAACACTTGGTTTTTCAACCATTGTTTTGATTTTCGCACTTTCACCCGCAGTAATTACAGCGCCATTTATATCAGCAATGCCGTATTTACATACATCTTGCTCAGGTACGGGTTCAAGCATAATTTGGCTTGCTGATGTTGCTTTAAAACGTGCAATCATTGCCGCTAAGTTTTCAGTTTTTTGATCTGCAGTATAAGCATCAAGTATTACATCAGGCAGTAAAACTACAAAATCTTCATCACCAATGATTGGCTTAGCACACAACACTGCATGACCCAAACCTTTAGCTTCACCTTGGCGCACATGTAAAATAGTTACATCAGGCGGGCAAATAGAGCGCACTTCATCAAGTAACTTACGCTTTACGCGTTTTTCAAGTGTCGCTTCAAGTTCAAAGCTAGTATCAAAATGGTTTTCAATCGCATTTTTAGAGCTATGAGTAACAAGCACAATTTCTTTAATACCCGCTGCAACGCACTCATTCACTATGTATTGAATAAGTGGCTTATCAACCAGTGGGAGCATTTCTTTTGGGATTGCTTTAGTCATTGGTAACATACGTGTACCAAGTCCAGCAACTGGGATAACAGCTTTCATAGTTAGTCCTTTATTTAATATTTAATTTAACTTAATCTAACAACACAAAGCTTTATCGGAAGTGAATGTATTCGGGCTTCGAACAACGAGTTCCTAGCTCCTAGTCACTTCCCTAACACCAAGTACCGTTGTCTTCCTAGCACCTTTAACCTTTGACCTGTTCGCGGTGGCAAGCCACTCGCCTACAAGTAATTAAACACCAGAATACAATTTAACACCGTAGGCGTTAAGCTTGCTGACGCGTGTTTATTAACATCTTTATCTTCTCGCCTAAGGTAAAATGTAAAAACGTAGGAAATGGCTTTGACCTGTTCGCGGTGGCAAGCCACTCGCCTACAAGTAATTAATTAAACACCAGAATACAATTTAACACCGTAGGCGTTAAGCTTGCTGACGCAAAAACACCACACCACATTTTAAAACGCGGTGGCAAGCCACTCGCCTACAGGTAATTAATTAAACATCAAAGTAAATTTAACACCCGTAGGCGTTAAGCTTGCTGACGCGTGTTTATTAACATCTTTATCTTCTCGCCTAAGGTAAAATGTAAAAACGTAGGAAATGGCTTTAGGCCTGTTCGCGGTGGCAAGCCACTCGCCTACAAGTAATTAATTAAACACCAGAGTAAAATTTAACACCCGTAGGCGTTAAGCTTGCTGACGCAAAAACACCACACCACATTTTGAAACGCGGTGGCAAGCCACTCGCCTACAAGTGATTTAACACCGAGATAAACCTTAACACCCGTAGGCGTTAAGCTTGCTGACGCACCAACACCGAGCCACATTTAAAACGCGGTGGCAAGCCACTCGCCTACAGGTAATTAATTAAACATCAAAGTAAATTTAACACCGAGACAAACTTTAACACCCGTAGGCGTTGAGCTTGCTGACGCACAAATACCACACCAAATTTTGAATATCGCGGTGGCAAGCCACTCGCCTACAAGTAATTAAACACCAGAATACAATTTAACACCGTAGGCGTTAAGCTTGCTGACGCATGTTTATTCACATCTTTATCTTCTCGCCTAAGGTAAAATGTACAAAACGTAGGAAATGGCTTTAGCCATGAAGTTTATAAACCGCGCGGCATAAAACCGCGCCTACGCTTTAAAACATAGTAGCTAGGTTTTAGGCTCTAGGTCCTAGTCACTTCCCTAGCACCTTTAACCTTTAACCTTTAACCTTTAATCTT
>NZ_JACJEW010000106.1:0-4904 GCF_014164315.1 Pseudoalteromonas sp. SG44-1 | reverse complement strand
AATCAGCTAAAAGCAGAAACAAGCTTTAATAAAGGCATGCCCGCAAAACAGAAAAAAGCTATGCGCAGTACAGGTTACCTTGAAAAGGTATTGAAATCATAGGCTTTTTTCATGCTCTTGCCCTGTAAAACGACGTAACAATGTTATTGGACAAATCACATCCAGATTATTTAAAAAGCTAGACTTTAGCTTTACAGATATTTACTGGTTGTTTTGATGTCTGAAGACAAGATTTGACCCCTTTGTTCTTTTCAAAAGATCTTTAATTGAATTATTCACAAAGAGATTAAGAAACACTGCGCTTTAGAGTAACACAGATTCTAGACTCACGAAGTAGGGGATATTATTACCCAATAGCCAATGCTTATCAGCCAACGACTCGCCATAGCATGTGATATCACCAGTACCAAAAATAGGCGTTTAGAATCGAGTGGTCTAGAGGTTAGAGACCTCCGGCTAACCGATTATGTGCGGTTATTCGTCTAGCCATGGTGGCCTTACATAAACTACTTTACTTACGTAGTCTAAATCTTTAACCCAAAATCGATCTCTACAACCAAGCTTCCATAATTTAGCACCAGCATCCATTGTGCAAGGGGCTAGGTCTTTTTCGTTCGACAAAAAAGGCCACATTAAATAAGTTGCAACTTCGTCACACTTAGTAAGGTAGATTGCCCAGTTTTTTAAGACTTCATAATGCTCCCTGTCATAGGGGAAGTTATCAATCCAATACTCACCAATCGCTTCATAAAGGACACCAAATAGTTCGTTATCCGATGTATCAGGGAATTCTATACCTGATGGAGCAATTTCAACTTGAAAGCCGCTATCAATAAAGGCAATAATTTCGGCATTATAGTCTTCCTCTAAAAGGATTGGTCGAAGACTCGATATGTGTAAGGAGACTAAATTCTTGAGTTCCTGATCATCACACCTAATCTGCTCACTCTTTGGTATTCTGTAACCCCACCTAGATATAGAGTCAGTTTCACTTACTATATTTAAAAGCCTATTCCTTATATCTTCGTGTTCATCAAAAACTCTCCATGCTTCATCGAGATCTTCTTCATTCTTAATTCCATCAAAGAAGAAATAATGATCGACCTCATTTTCAATATCAATTGAGTCAGGATCTTCGCTATTTCTCTTTAGGATTTCTTCCAATAGTCTTAATTCTTGATTCATCGCGGTGATCTCAAAAGTATGTTCGCTTTGTTATGCATGCGTTTCCTCCTGAATCTCAGCCAACAGGTCAGTAACCCCAATATCCACGCCTGCCTGCGATAGCAATGTAGAAACTTGGCCACGATGATGAGTCTGATGGTTAAAAAAATGAAGAACTAGACTCGAATATCGTTTGGTAGCGGAGATCCCCTTAGTGTTTTGGTAGCTGAGAATGAAATCCAGATCACTTTCAGATAGCTCGGCTGTCCAGTTGATAATTATCCGATCCAACCAGAACCGATGCTCCGATAGGCTACCAATGTCATTGAAGGCTATGTGATCCAGGCTCTTTGGATTTGGAATATCAGCTACCTCCTGTAAAGACCGCAAGCAGGCTGGATGGGTAGCAAACCGTTTTAGCCAGATAGTATCACCAACAATGATGTGATTAAGGGTTCCGAGAATGGATCCAAAAAAGGCCCCACGGTCTTGGGCCAGATTAGTTGCACTGAGCTGAGTCGAAGCCTCATACACCTTTAAATTCATCTGTTGATTATAGGCCGCCAGCAATTCAAAGTGATCTTTCAGGCTCATCATAGATCCTTATCATGGTTAACGAGCCTGTAGAATTACTCGTTTAAAATTTATTTTTATTGATTTTTTAACCATAGCTGAGTTCCTCTTTTGGTTCAATCAGTTACTTCTATTTCACGTAAAAGATAAAAGAGAACTAACATTGCATTAGGCAATGACTACTTAGCTTCACAAGGTTTAGTGTCATTGAGAGATATTTAGATCAATATTCATTATGGAAGGTGAACCGCCCATTGCACTTCCTGTTGATAAAAAGCGCATGATGGGTGTTGTGGGGGCTGGAGGAGACCTCAGGCTACCGGATTATGTTTTTTGAACACCATTTTTTAAGGCATTAAAACTATTAATATCTTTATGAGGTAAAGTACCAACATGCTTATTAATCTCTTTATCAATAACACCTTGATCGTTACTGAATTTTTTAATTTCAATATAGGTTGTTGATAATTTCTGAATCATGTCGGCTATTCCAGGCATTTTTACGGAGAAATCACCCGTGCTCATTTCTCCTCCCATTAAAGCTATTGCAATAACTAAGTTTCGTAATGATTTACCAGTGATTTCAATTTTTAATGGGCTATTGTAATTAATGGAAACAATTTCTAACTCATCATGATTAAACGCATATGCTGAAAAATAATTATAAGAGTTGAGGTCATTAATAAAGGATGGTTCAACTTCGTTGCTTTTATTAACAGTTTGGCTTGTTTTAACGAGTAATGCTCTTAAACATGAATCTATATTTACTTCTAACTCAGAGTCTAAAGTAGTAGATAAATGTTGAGCTGTTTTATATGAAGAAGAGAGCACCTTAAGAAATACAGTCATTTCATCTACTGTAATTTTTCTACTAAAAGAAAAGTTACTTTCCTCAGAAACCTCAATACTAATTATTTGATTATTGAACATTTACGATCCAGTTTGGTTAAAAACATAACATTTATAGTGCGCGAAGGGCGGATATTTCTGCTCAGACCACACTCATATGTATACTTTACACAGTTTTAACAAATTAGCTAAGGTATTACTATCATTAAGTTTTCTAAAATCTTTAAGTAGAGCTAAGTGGAACAATATACGCGCGTCGCTCATATCCTTGAATATGTTAGCAAACAACGTTTGACTACTTAATTAGCTATTATCAATAGCCGGGTATTGCTCACAGTCGAACTTAGTTAGAGCACTATGAGTTCAACTAGGCTTTGCTCTGAATATCAAATTCGACACTAACCAAAATAAATCTACATACTGATGCGAATTATTGTGCTGATTTGAGTCATAAAGTTCTCTTTTCAACCTTTGTTGAAAAAATGTCTTAAAACTGAACGAGCTGGCGTAGTCATTCCAGCACAGAAAAAGCGACTAATAATATCTTTTTCACCGTTTCAGGGGCCACACCTCGAGCTAGTTGTGTCGATGCATTGCTTAGCTGCGCGTCAATATAAGTAGCAGCAAATTCCGATGACATGTCCACAGAAAACTCTCCCTTAGTCTTTGAACGCTCTACCCATTTCTTGAAAAAAAGTAATCCCTGCTTTTCAAGAAAATCTATTTGCGCTTGTGTTTCTTTTCCCAAATGTACCCGTGATTCGCGCATTTTTATAAAAAGACAGCCATTTGGAGATTCATCATGACAATTAACTGAAGTGGCAAACGATATAAGGTTATCAAGGGCCTCTTTAAATGGAACGTCACTATTTAGCATCTGCTGCACAGGCTCTAACACTTGCTCCTGATACCTAATCAGGACAGCTTTCATCAAGCCATCTTCATTAGAAAATTCACGGTAAAGACCAGGTTTAGATACACCCGATCTTCTGCAAATTTCATTAAGGGATAAATTACCTATATTGTCTTTCCAGTAAGAATCCATTGCCACATCTAAAACATGATCGCGATCTAAGGTCTTTGGACGCCCTCTAACGGGCTTAACTGTATTTGAAATCATTTTGTACCACTCGGTATTTTAATTTGACAGGCTGTTCTTTACGGTTTGTTGTACCGGCTGGTATTTAATTAGGCAAAGCAAATAGGAAAGAATAATGAACGAAACACAAAAAAGCATCGTTATCACAGGTAGCAGCAGTGGATTTGGTCAAAAGTCAGTAAAAGATTTTGCTGATAAAGGCTATCTAGTGTTCGCTACTATGCGCGGCCCTGAAGGCAAAAACGCTGCAGTTAAAGCCGAATTAGAAGCGTATAGCGATTCTATTCAGGTTGTTGATATGGATGTTACTAACGACGATTCTGTCAAAACCGCCATTGCGAGTGTGCTAGATAAAGCGGGAAAAATTGATGTGTTACTAAACAATGCTGGTGTAATGTATCTTGGCATTACAGAAGCATTTAGCATTGATCAAGCTCGCGAGCAGATGGAAACCAACTACTATGGCGCTATGCGTACTATTCTGGCAGTTTTGCCTGCGATGCGTGAAGCTAAGTCTGGCCTGATCATCAACACCTCATCAATGGTTGGCCAAATTTCAGCGCCGTATTTCTCTACTTACGCAGCGACAAAACATGCTTTAGAAGGCTACCTCCAAGGTTTACGCTACGAAGTAGCACCATTCGGCATCGATGTCGCCATCGTACAACCAGGGCCATTCCCTACAGGTCTAAGTGCATCAGGACAACAACCATCACGCACAGACATACTGGACAGCTACGGTGAATTGGCAAACATTCCTGCCGCTATGTTCGAGGAATTCGGTAAATTTATGCAGAGCGATCAAGCGCCTAATCCACAAATGGTGGTAGATGCCTATTTAGCGCTAGCAGACATGCCTAAAGGTAAACGCCCAACACGCACAGCAGTTGGTTTAGTTTGGGGTGTAGATGAAATAAACGCAGCTAAACAACCTATCCAAGATCGTGTTTTGACAGAAATGCAACTAGACAAGGTGCTAGGTGGTGTTGACGTATAATTTTAGTCATCAGGGGGCAAGTTGTTTTGCCCCTTTGCTTATCAAGTTACAATAAAATGAATTATTTATCTGCGAGCTTACTGGCACAACTTATTTTTTATTCACCACTGAGCACACAGAGGCACTTCGCGCTGCACAGAGTAATCTTTTTTGATTTTATTTACTTTTCAGTGAATTCTGTGGTTAAATTTTTTAGAACCTAGAACCTAGAACCTAGAACCT
>NZ_JACJEW010000105.1:0-5878 GCF_014164315.1 Pseudoalteromonas sp. SG44-1 | reverse complement strand
ATCATCACATTGAGATAATGCTTTTTCAACCGCTTGAACTTTAAATTCTTGTGTAAATCGACGTCTCATTTTTATCTGCCTCTATTAAAAGTTAGAGGCGACAACTATCCTGACACAGGGGGGTTAATAAGTTGGAAGTGTTTAAAAGTAAGTTAAATGAGTCTGATATTGAAGGTGTTCACTTTCGGATTTTGGGTTTTGCTGCGATGGAACATGGTATTCAACATATTAACGATAATCTAGATTTATCAATATTCTGCCCTGTTACCCTTAAAAAAGGGATTTCGGATTATGAAGCTGAAGAGGCTGATGAATACAAATCTTTAATGGTGGGCTTAGAAAGTAATTTACAAAAGAAATATGAGGGTTTGAAAATTAAAGACTTCTCTTTAGGTTACAAAGAATCAGAAACTCTTTATCAAGTGTATGGCAACAATTGTTCAAATAACGTCTTTCCTTTATTTTGGTGGCCTAAAAAGAAAGGTGGAAAGCCTAGAAATACATTATTTCGGAGGTTAAGGTAATTATGAATCCAATCTCGATTAAATTAGTATTTGATTTAGCTACAGATAAAGAAGAGCATGAACTTTATGAGCTACATAAAAAATACCGTTTAACGCCAACAGAAATTAAAGAAGCAGTGGCGTTTCTAAGTGAACAAAAGGTAATAGATCATAATGGTCGTTTTTTTAAGTTATCTAAAAATCTTACAGGAAGTCAACTGAGTGTCATTTATAATGCGATTGTTGCTAGGAGCTTAGAGCTAGATAAACTTGAAATACAAAAAATTATTGATAAAGCCAAGCCGACAACAGAGTTGTATAAACCTAATTTAGAAATAATAGATGAAACTTTAAGGTTAGACTAATACCGATATACCGTGGTATTGTTAACTGTCGCTTGTTTACTAGCGTTAGGGTGTATTCGCCCTATAGTGGGAGGTTATTTTTAACCTCATACATGAGAAGCTAATTATTATTTCGTAGTAACAAGCGACCATTAAAAATAAGAAGTCAGGTTATAAGTTGTTAAATTCGAGTCAATGGAAGAGTTTTTTAGTCAATGAAGGGATTAGTGTTGAACAATCCGACCTCTTAGCTAATTACACTGAACAATTAACGAGTAGTGGTTTTCCCGTCATCTTTGAGTTAGAGCACTTCGCTGTGTTGCTAGGTGTCGAAAAGAACTACTTATACAGAATGATGTACAAAAGTAGGGAGTTTTATCGTACATTTAAAATTAGCGGTAAAAAGAAAAAAAGATTAATCAATTCCCCATACCCAATCCTTAGTTATGTCCAATCTTGGATTAAAGAGCATATTCTAGAAAATATTGAAGTTAGTGAACAAGCATATGGCTACGTGAAGTCCCGATCAATTCTTGATAATGCTAAATTACATCTTGGCTGTACGCAACTTCTAAAATTAGATTTTAAAGACTTTTTTGGTCATATTAGCATTCATGATGTAAAGCGGGTATTTCGTGATGTTGGCTTCACGCCTAAGTTAAGTTATCAAATGGCAAAAATTTGCAGTGTGAATGGTTGTTTACCTCAAGGTGCTCCTTCAAGCCCTATTCTTAGTAACTTAATTATGAGGAAGTTAGATAATGAGTTAGCACACTTATCTAAATTTCATAATATTAAGTTCAGTCGTTATGCAGATGACTTAGCATTTTCTGGTGAAATAATACCAAGTAGCTTCATAGTAATGATTGTAAAAATTATTGAGAGTAATGGCTTTACTTTGAACCATAAAAAGTTTGCCCATAAAAAATCAGGTCAAAAGAAAATGGTAACAGGTTTGTGCATTACCGGTGATAGAGTAAGAGTTCTAAAAAAAACTCGGAGAGAATTTAGACAAAAACATCATTATCTAATGTTAAACAAAGAAAAGTCATTCAACGGTGATTATGGAGATCTCGACGTTTTATATCTTGACAAAATAATTGGTTTAGGGCGGTTTATCAAGTTCATAGAGCCAAATAATACATTTGTGAGTAAGGCTGTTGAGGATTTAGCTTCACTAAAGAAAGAGCTCTTTTCAATTGTCTAACAATTTGCATTTGCCTCTATTCTTGTAGAATCCAACTAAAGCTTAATTAACCAACTTAATTAATAGCGTTGTTTAAAATTATCAATAGTTTCATGATTAGTTAACCAACTTCCATTAATAGAAAGCGGTGAAAATATCAAAATAAACAACCCCCGAGTTAACCAACCTCATTAATGATCCTCAATTGATAAAAGTCATTATAGTTTGGGAATGAAATTATAGATTGGGAATCCAATCTCTATTCCCAAACAATAATTATTAAAAAGGGTGAGCTGAAGTGGCTCACCTTTTTTTATTTCTAGTCCAATGTTTAGTTATTTTTCAACTTTTGCAACTGGTTCAAGTGACGTCATTTTTAGATAAGTCATACTTTCAATATCTAACTTATCAAAAGGGTATTGGCCTCGAATATTATCATTAAAAACCTTCCCCATTGATGTTGAGTAATACAACTCATCCCATACTAAAATAGGTATATTGTAATAACGATAAACACTTCCTGATTCAAATTTGAGATCAAGAATTTTATTAATCGTTGAATAGCCGATGTGTGAAAAAGCATCTGAATTTACAGGGTGTTGTTCAAATAAGGGGAAAGGAGTTTGGTTTAAAATAGAAGCTTCAATTTTAGCACTTATTGCATTTGCAACTGCATTATTTCTTAGGTATGCAGCAATTAACCCATGACCAGTTGAGTCAAATAAAGACTCAGCAGAATAGTTTGAAGGTAAACTACCAAATAAAATCCTTACGGCTCGTATGACCCAGTCTTCGTCAAGTGTAAGGTGTGAAATGATCTCTTTATATTCCTCCCCCAAACTTCCTCCTATTGAACTTGTTGGTGTTGCTATTGCGGCTAGGCTAACCAGTGGATAATCGGAAGCAAGATACCCGTCGCTATATTGATAAGTAGATATGGTTTCCTCAAAAAGAGCATTGGTGTAAAAGTTACCTTGCGAGTGACCAATAAGAATAATACGGTTGCAAGAATGCATCTGAAATTGAAGTCTTTGAAATGCATTTTTATAGTCTGTCTCGTCAATAATAGAGTAATTTACTTCAGTAAATACATCCTGTAAAACAGACTCAATTTGAGCGATATCTATATCTGATAGTGAGCTAACAGTGCCTCCAATTATTGCAGTTATTATACGATACTCAGGTGAAAATACGGGCAAGTCACTATAATTTTGCTGTGCGACTTCATATATTTGCATAAATATAGCTTCACTTTTATTATCTCCCTGTAGGAAATGCTCCTTTTTTAAATTCAGGTAGGTGAGAATTTTGAAAGTTACCTAATCTATTTAAGTTTGCCCTATATTGCTTGATATTAGTCCACATCCCATTTACATAGAAAATGCGCACATTATCAATATTTCTAGAGCAATACCGATCTTGTGCTTGATAATTACCATTCGCCAAAACTGGAAATATAAGTAAGAGTAAAATATATATAGCTTTCATTTTATGTCCTTCTTAAGGATATTGCAGTCTTGATCAGCACTTCGATGAAAACCGTCATCCCAAGCAATATAGTCACTAATTTTATTTTGGCTTTTTCGGTTAGCGTAAGCTCTATCTATCGTATTAAAGTATAAAACTTCAGGTTCTCTAAAGTGTGGGTGTGAATTTTGTAAATATTGAACACAGTAGCTTATGTTGAGCATATCCAAAATAATCTGCTTACCGATCTCAGTATCTAAATTTGGTATACGGCCCTGCTCTATATCAATAACCAGTTGTAATGTTGAAGCGGCACCTAAACTAAAGGTGATGAGCTGTGGAGAATCAAACTTTTCATACACATAGCGCTCATAATCGTCGCGGATACCGTTGTCATTTTGATCAACACCGTCCAGCGTTTTATAGTCGTCAGGGTGTTCAGGTGGTAAATCTGGGGTTTGGTAAAATAAATCTTTAATTTTTTGCCAACTACTGTGGGGGGCGGGTTCGTTATTCTCATTCCAGTAGCGGGCAAGGTAGTAGTCGGCTCCGTGTTTTACAAGGTTGCCACCTTGATACACTTTGTTTGCTTGCCATTTTTCTATCACAGTATTTTGCAGCCAAATCCAACCATCCCAATGGGGTTGGTTTTCTATCGGTTCAATGCCTTTAACCCAAAAAGCGGCAATAAATAAGCTGTTGTTGTGAGTCACAACATCACCGGCTACATAAATTGAGCTGGCATTCCATTGTGGGTGGTTTGGTTGAATATCGGCTAAATCTGTATTTTTAGATTGTGAGTTAAGCTTAAAAATATTTGTCGCGTAAGCATATGAACAAAAAAGTAACCAAGCAATAATGATGAGTTTAGTCATTGCAAATTCCTTTTGATGAAGTTCCATTACTTTTTTAATTAAGTTCACTTTTTAGGTAAATGCAAGGTGGGAGGATTAAATATTTAAAAGTAATTACTGAATTTGTAGATGTGGATTAATCGGCTAATGAATTTAATATTAGTGTTAAAATCAGCTTTTGTTGGCGCTAAGCTTGCTGGCGCGTGTGGATTTGTAGCCTGGGCTTTAGCCTGAGAACTTAGTATAGCTATGAGGCGACGAATAAGGCATTGGCTAACAGTTTTACTCGCTAACGTGGTGATCCAAATCAGGACGGAGGGTTTCAAACTGAACAGCAACAGGTACATCACTACCTATCAGGGGTAAACAGTCGTAATTACCAGCTTGTGACCCTGTTTGGTTCTTTCTATTTAATCACTAGCAAAATATTACATTAAGTTTTGAGATAGGTTACCGAGCACCTTCGCCGTTTACAGTAATCAAAAAACTGGATTAATTAAGGCGTAATATTCAGCGCAACTGATGCACTTATATC
The DNA here is from genome assembly GCF_014164315.1 of Pseudoalteromonas sp. SG44-1. Lineage (NCBI taxonomy): Bacteria > Pseudomonadati > Pseudomonadota > Gammaproteobacteria > Alteromonadales > Pseudoalteromonadaceae > Pseudoalteromonas > Pseudoalteromonas sp. SG44-1. Next base: position 989 of record NZ_JACJEW010000105.1, on the reverse strand, counting down.
GCGACAATGTTCCGTTTCTATATGTATGGCTATCTGAGGTAATATTTGATTATTTACCGTGCGAACCGCGTGCATCAGGTTCTTTGGTAGTGTAATCAGTACAGTGTTTTCATCATCTTTACCGGGGCTAAGTATGAACTCCTTTTTAACTTCAATTTCTTCAATCTGTGTCACGTGACGGACAATTCTTTTTCTATTAAAGGAACTGTTATCATCATCGGTTGAAAAAACAAAAAATACCTCAAGAACTTCAATACGAGCAACTAGCCTCTTTATCTTTACTGCTTGCGTAGGTGACACTTTGTATTTGGTTTTAATAGTTTGCCCTGGTTTAAAATCTTGGTGATCAACTTTGATTGATATTGGCCCACATCGACTACGATCCAATTCTTTGCGATAGTAAAAATAGGTTTTAGGAACAAAAAACAACCATAAAGCCGTGCATATCCATCCAAAGGTAGATGGAGCCCATAGGCTTGGGATGGCAATCAGGCTTAACAAGATTGAAAACAGTGTTAAGCGAATACGAAACTGAAGCGGTTTAGAATTTCCATGCCCTTCATACACATTTTCCACTTCTGCTGGCTGTTGGGGAGGAAGGCGACGAACTAATTGTGACTCACCTTGCTCATTTTTGGAAAAAAGCCCGTATTCTATTTGGATTGCCCCCGGTGTTTGCGTCGTAAACGTTGGTTTAGAAGGAATTGAAGATTGGTTTGAATAATCAAGTAAATATTTTTTAATAACTTTTTTATCCCAGCCCAGGGGAATATCCGCGTAAGCTATGATATACCAATCTATCGATAATTTATCGCCGTGCCAGGTTATCGGATAGTCATCCATCGCAAACTGAAAGGGGAGGTGATCTAAGGGATCCCCAAAAATAATTATTAAGTTTCAATTACATCACTCACATCCATATTTTTCCAATCGATTTGCACTACTACCTGTACGAAATAGGCTAGTCCTTCCAAATAATCTCGCCGTCG
>NZ_JACJEW010000104.1:0-5891 GCF_014164315.1 Pseudoalteromonas sp. SG44-1 | reverse complement strand
AGATAAAAGATAAAAGATAAAAGATAAAAGATAGAGAAGGGTATTTATAAAATTGGCTGGGATACCAGGATTTGAACCTGGGAATGCCAGGATCAAAACCTGGTGCCTTACCGCTTGGCGATATCCCAACTTTAAATTTTATTAGTTTTAGTTCTAGGTAAGAACATGGTGCGGAAGGAGAGACTTGAACTCTCACATCCTAAGATACTGGAACCTAAATCCAGCGCGTCTACCAATTCCGCCACTCCCGCATCGATCATATACAGTATTAATTTATTGGAACCTAAATCCAGCGTCTAATTCAAGACAACTGCCAATTCCGCCACTCTCGCATAGTCTGTATAATTATATACGTTTTTGCTGTTTATACTCGTAGCTAGAGTTATTCTTTAACAACATTCTTTGGTAGAAGAAGTTGGCTGGGATACCAGGATTTGAACCTGGGAATGCCAGGATCAAAACCTGGTGCCTTACCGCTTGGCGATATCCCAACAAAGAAACAGTTGATAGTTTTAATTCTTATCAAGAACATGGTGCGGAAGGAGAGACTTGAACTCTCACATCCTAAGATACTGGAACCTAAATCCAGCGCGTCTACCAATTCCGCCACTCCCGCATAGTCCGTATAATTATATACGTTTTTGCTGTTTATACTCGTAGCTTAGAGTTATTCTTTAACAACACTCTTTGGTAGAAGAAGTTGGCTGGGATACCAGGATTTGAACCTGGGAATGCCAGGATCAAAACCTGGTGCCTTACCGCTTGGCGATATCCCAACAAAGAATCAATTGATAGTTTTAGTTCTTATCAAGAACATGGTGCGGAAGGAGAGACTTGAACTCTCACATCCTAAGATACTGGAACCTAAATCCAGCGCGTCTACCAATTCCGCCACTCCCGCATTATCACTTTGAATTAATCAAAGAAATGGTAGTTATTTTAAACTCTTCATTGAGTTGCAATTTAACTCTTGCAGAGCCACTTCTAAAAAAGAAATGGTGGCTAAGACGGGATTTGAACCTGTGACCCCATCATTATGAGTGATGTGCTCTAACCAGCTGAGCTACTTAGCCATTGTTGGCTGGGATACCAGGATTTGAACCTGGGAATGCCAGGATCAAAACCTGGTGCCTTACCGCTTGGCGATATCCCAACAATAACAATTGATAATTTTAATTCTTATCAAGAATATGGTGCGGAAGGAGAGACTTGAACTCTCACATCCTAAGATACTGGAACCTAAATCCAGCGCGTCTACCAATTCCGCCACTCCCGCATCGTATATACAGGTAACAACGTTTTGGAACCTTAACCCAGCGTCTAATTCAAGACAACTGCCAATTCCATCACTCCCGCATACGTTGTGTAATAAAACACTAGGTAGTTATTTTAAACTCTTCATTGAGCAACAAAAAATAATGGTGGCTAAGACGGGATTTGAACCTGTGACCCCATCATTATGAGTGATGTGCTCTAACCAGCTGAGCTACTTAGCCATCTTTTTTGTTAGCACTTCATCGCTGAGTGCGGGGCGTATTATGCTGATATGACCCAAATCCGTCAACACCTTTTTTGCAAAAAAACACGTATCTTGGTTTGTTTGCGGGAAAAATAGGCTAACAGGCTAAATTTTAATAAAAATGGTGTTTTTTTAACTGCTTTATTGTGACTTATTCACAACAGCTGATATTTAATGATAGTGCAGAAATAAAAAAGGCTCGTAAAAACGAGCCTTTAAAAATCACTAAAGGTGATAGGTCACACTGGGATGGTGTTAAACATTGAACAAGAAGTTCATTACATCGCCATCTTTAACTATGTATTCTTTGCCTTCTTGGCGCATCTTACCTGCTTCTTTTGCACCACTTTCACCTTTATAGGCGATGTAGTCATCAAAAGCGATGGTCTGTGCACGGATAAAGCCACGCTCAAAGTCAGTGTGGATTTTACCTGCAGCTTGTGGCGCAGTTGCACCTACTGGGATTGTCCATGCACGTACTTCTTTTACACCTGCAGTAAAGTAGGTTTGTAAATGAAGTAACTCATAACCACCACGGATCACTAGATTCAAACCTGGCTCATCCAGACCAAGATCGGCCATAAACTCAAGTTTATCTTCTTCATCTAGTTCCGAAAGCTCAGATTCAATCGCGGCACATACAGGCACAACAACAGCATCTTCAGCAGCAGCAATTTCGCGTACACGGTCAAGATATGGGTTATTTTCAAAACCATCTTCAGCTACGTTAGCAATGTACATAGTTGGTTTGATTGTTAAGAAGTTAACAGAGCTAATAGCCGCTTTTTCTTCTTTAGTTAATGCTAAAGAACGTAAAGTTAAGCCTTCATCAAGGTGTACTTTTACTTTTTCAAGTACGGCATTTTGTTCTTTTGCGTCTTTATCGCCACCTTTGGCTTTTTTCGCGTTACGGAAAAGGGCTTTTTCAGCGCTATCCATATCAGCAAGTACTAACTCGGTGTTGATCACATCAATATCATCAGCAGGATCAATGGTACCTGCAACGTGAATGATGTTGTCATCTTCAAAGCAGCGTACTACGTGGCCAATTGCATCGGTTTCACGAATGTTAGCTAAAAACTGGTTACCAAGACCTTCCCCTTTCGATGCGCCTTTTACAAGACCTGCAATATCCACAAATTCCATACTCGTTGTAAGAATACGTTGTGGTTTTACAATCTTTGCAAGTTCGTCTAGACGAGGATCTGGCACCGGTACCACGCCCGTATTTGGCTCGATGGTACAAAAAGGAAAGTTAGCGGCTTCAATACCCGCTTTGGTTAATGCATTGAAAAGTGTTGATTTACCAACATTAGGCAAACCGACGATGCCACATTTGAAACCCATAGTTAAGATACCTTGTTTAGATCCGCTTAACCAATTATGGCTTAAACGAATGTAGTCTGTTTTGTGCTTTTAACACACCGTCTTTTGCAAGTATTTCCATACAACGAACTGCTTCATCTACTGCGGCATCCATTTTCTCTTGGTCTTCTTTGGCTGCTTTTCCAAGCACCCATCCGGTCACCATTTCACGGTGTCCTGGATGACCTATGCCAACGCGCAAACGCATGAAATCTTTTTGATTTGCCATCTTTGCAATAATGTCTTTTAAACCATTATGGCCACCGTGTCCGCCACCTTTTTTTAATTTGGCAACACCGGGTTCTAAATCCATTTCGTCATGGGCAACTAGGATGCTCTCAACAGGAATTTTGAAAAAGTTGGCTAAACTACCGACAGCTTTACCACTTAAATTCATATAAGTAGTAGGGATCAGTAATTTGAATTCTTGACCTTGGATGATCACTTTGCCGGTAAGGCCGTGATACTTAGGATCGTGTTTTAGCGTACAGTTGTAGCGTGCAGCGAGTTGCTCGATGAACCAAGCACCTGCATTGTGGCGTGTGTTTGCGTATTCGGGGCCTGGATTAGCCAGGCCCACAAGCATTTGAATAGAATTCAAGGTGCAAACCTTAAAATTTATTCTGCAGCTTCGTCTTCAACTGGCGCAGCTTTGTTAGCTTTGATAGTTACGATAGACTGGTCGTGATCAGCACCTTTCGCTAAATCAACAGATGAAACACCTGCTGGAAGTTTAACGTCAGAGATGTGTATTGAGTCACCAGCAACTAGGCCAGCTACGTCAACTTCTACGAATTCAGGAAGTGACTTAGGAAGACACGTGATTTCGATTTCTGTTAATTGGTGAACTACAGTGTTACCCGCTTTAGTTACCGCTTCTTCACCGATGAAGTGAACTGGTACTTTAGTGTTAAGTTTGTGAGTAGCATCTACACGTTGGAAATCAAGGTGAGTGATTTTAGGCTTGAACGGGTGACGTTGGATATCTTTAAGAATAGCTTCAACTTTTTCACCAGCGATATCAAGAGTAAGGATGTGAGTGTAAAAACCTTCACTTTCTTGTGCTTTGATAATATCTTTGTGTTCAAAAGTAAGTGATGCAGCTTCTTTGTCAGCACCGTAAAGGATCGCAGGGATTTTATCTTCACGACGTAGGCGGCGGCTCGCACCTGTACCCGTAGCTGTGCGTAATTCTGCATTAAATGTATATGTTTCGTTAGACATGATGTCTCCAATAATTAAATAGTGTAGGGCCTTTGCGACCAAGGTCCCTAGCCAAAAGGCGCGCTATCATACCACCGCGACTAATTAAAAGAAACACGATACATAAAAAAAGCGCCAACGAGGCGCTTTATTACATCAGGATATTTTAACTAAACCAAGTTTAGTGTTCGAACATCGCTGAAATAGATTCTTCATTGCTGATACGGCGAATTGTTTCAGCTAGCATGTCTGCAAGTGTTAACACTTTAATTTTATCAATTGCTTTTAATTCAGCAGACAGTGGAATTGAGTCAGTTACAATCACTTCATCAATTACTGAGTTACGAATGTTTTCTAATGCTTGGCCAGAAAGTACAGGGTGAGTAGCGTAAGCGAATACTCGCTTAGCACCGTGTTCTTTAAGTGCTTCAGCTGCTTTACATAAGGTACCGCCAGTATCGATCATATCATCAACGATGATACAGTCACGGCCTTCAACGTCACCAATAATGTGCATTACTTGAGAAACATTCGCTTGTGGGCGACGCTTATCAATAATGGCAAGATCGGTATCGTTTAATAACTTAGCAATAGCACGGGCACGAACTACACCGCCGATATCAGGTGATACAACAACAACATCATCAAATTGACGCTCTTTCATATCTTCAAGTAGCACTGGGCTACCGAACACATTATCAACTGGTACATCAAAGAAGCCTTGGATTTGCTCAGCGTGTAAATCAACCGTTAGAACTCGGTCAACACCTACACTTGATAAGAAATCAGCAACAACTTTTGCTGTGATTGGTACGCGAGCAGAGCGCACGCGGCGATCTTGACGTGCATAACCAAAATAAGGAATGACGGCTGTTATACGACCTGCAGATGCACGACGTAAGGCATCAACCATTACAATAAGCTCCATCAAGTTATCGTTAGTAGGGGCACAGGTTGATTGCACAATAAAAACATCCGAGCCACGAACATTTTCATTAATTTGAACACTGATCTCACCGTCGCTAAAACGGCCAACAACAGCATCGCCAACTTCAATATATAAACGTTTTGCAACTTTTTGAGCTAACTCAGGTGTTGCGTTACCAGCGAAGAGCTTCATGTCAGGCACGGTAGGGTTCCTCAGGCACTGAATTTTTGGACTAATAAGCGATAAAAAAAGTATAGCTTATTAACTTAAACTTTATTTACTTGTACATTACTTCATTGCTTCAATGTATAGCGTCCAACTGCGTATGAGCAGGAGAGATATTAACGCTGCTGGCAATAAAACCGTCCCAGTTATGGGGGAGATTTTCAAGAACATGTTGCGCTTCTTTTTGCGTGGCAAATTCAACAAAACAGCATGAACCTGTGCCAGTCATCTTCGACGGAGCGTATTTTAGCAACCACTGGAGGGTCTTTTCAACCTCAGGGCAGAGCTTTTTAACTAAAGGCTCGCAATCGTTGGCTAATGTTTGTTGTTGCCAGTGGCCTTTTAGCTTCGGTGTATTGCGTTTTAAATCTGGGTGAGTAAAAATTTTCGCGGTGCTGACATGTTCACTTGGATGCACTACACAATACCATTTTGACGGCAGCTCTACATTCACTAACTTCTCGCCAATGCCTTGAGCTAGGGCGCTTTTGCCGTTAATGAACACCGGCACATCTGCGCCTAACTGCACGCCAAGCGCTGCTAATTCAGACAGTGATAACTGGCATTGCCATAATTTATTAAGCGCTAAAAGTGTGCTGGCCGCATCTGAAGAACCACCACCAACGCCGCCTCCCATTGGTAATATTTTAG
>NZ_JACJEW010000103.1:0-5981 GCF_014164315.1 Pseudoalteromonas sp. SG44-1 | reverse complement strand
GACCTTGTGGTGCATAACTATATATCAACATGCTTACAGTACCTTGCTGAGCAGCCAGATAACCTTGAGCCACTGCTACCTTGGAACATTAAACAAAGCTAGGTGTCGTTAGCTATACGCTTACTGTATATCAGGAAACTGAGGCTCTCTATGGTCTCCCAAAAATTCAACTAAAAGCTCTTCTGTTTTATATCCAGGTCTTACTAGAAATTTTTCCATTTTGGTTAACGCCTCATACACCAGTACAGTGTTTGCATATTTAAAAAAGATGTAATTAAGTATTCAAATTTTAATTGAACAATACAAAAACTATTGCTTTTTATCTGGTGCTACGCGATATAGTGCGGGCTTGTTATTTCTAATTACAGAGATAGTGTTGCCTTCAAATACTACTTGCTTCCACTCAATATTAAAACTGTCTTTATCAATAATAAGTGATTCATCGCCTGTAATTTCATAGTCTAAAACGGGAGCACAAATTGGACCATCTTTGATACCGATAGTTGCTATGACGAAATTATCAGTAAAACAAAAATCCTCGATACGAGTGTCATCGATTATCGATAACATTAACCCTTCAAGTTTATTCTTTATCATCGCGATCTCATTAGACAAATGACGTCATATTAAACTGTAAACACAAAGACATAAGCACTGAATTACTGAAGTATAAAAATTTAGACAATCAATACCATATATATTTCAATATGTTACTTTATTTAACAGCACAATACTATGGCTGTAATTATCAAAAAACATCAATTAAAAATTTAAGTCAATAAAAGTTCGTAACCTTGCTCTGGTTCTTGCCCAAGGTTAAAATAGCCAGACTAAAACGATTTAGCCTTCGATGAACTCGGAACGATACAGCTTATTAGCTCATAAATTACAGCACATAGGCTTACCTAACTTAAAGGAATAAAATGAAATATACCGACTTTATGGATACTTACTATTTACCCCCTGATAATTTCACTGATTATGAGTTTTGGGGATTACAAGAATTTGTATCTAAAGAATCGCCTTCCCCATTAGGACTTTATATTCGAGACAGAAAGCTTGTTGGTTTAAAAGTGAATTGCAAACTCGACGCGACAAAGCGTAAAGCGATAGCTGAGATGGAAAATTTAGAACTTCTTGATTTAGGAATGCTAAAGGGGTTTTCTAATCCGTGGATGGCAGATTTAGCCAAGCTTCCTCATTTAAAGCTACTAATACTTTGGTATACTTCACTTAACGATGCTGGCATCAAAAAGCTTTCACAATCAAAGTCTTTAGAAGAGCTCGATATTAGATCGACTAAAGTAAGAGAGGCCGGTATTGAAAGTTTAGGAGAGTTAAAAAGTTTACGTGCTTTAAAAACATCCACTCCTTCATCAATTAACTTTACTTGTTTTGAAAGTCTATCTCAGCTAAGCCATTTGAAAATGCTCGACATAAGTCGTGCAAGTAATGTTTATCGTTCTAACTATATTGACGCTGATAGCATTCATAAAATGACTGAGGGATTGACAGCATTGGAGTATCTCAACCTTGACTGTATAGCTAGAGGTTCAGAGACAGGTTTTAAATTTTTAAAAAATTTACCTAATCTAAAGCGACTCTCACTGGAAAGTTTTGTTTTTGATGATGAGTCTATTGATACTTTACAGTTGTTCCAACAGATTGAATACTTAAATCTCAAATGGGCTAGTATACATACAATATCTCAAGCAAATCGTTTATTCCAAAACCTAAAAGTTAATCACTTAAATATCAATTACTTACTTATTCAAGTTTTTGATGAAAAACCACAATTAATCAAAAATATTCCTAATATATACTTTCAAAAGAGACTTGTTTTAGAATCAGAACGCAAATTGAGAGAGGTTTGTAAGCAATTTTCTCCTAATTTTATTGATAGTGAAAAAGATAATAGCGCTGATAATCTTGACTATTTTATTCGATTTGACCGTTGGACTGAAGCTAACATTGATTAGATAAATCTATTGATATTATTCAAACTTTAAGGAAATATTTTGACTCTTAATACTTTATTTGTGTGCGAAAGCTACGACAAAGGACTTTCTATTGTTGATTATATTGGCTCAGCTAAAGATGTAATCATACCCAATGAAATAGAAGGTAAAACAATATTGAGTATTGGCCCAAAAGCTTTTTCAGAAAAAGAACTCACCTCTGTAAGCCTGCCTGACTCTTTACAGAAGATTGGGTTAGAAGCTTTTTGCGAGAACTTTTTAACAACAATTAATTTACCCTTAGGATTAACTCATATTGGTGGTGATGCTTTTTATAAAAATAAACTTAAAGAACTCATGATACCTGAAACGGTTATGAGCTTAGACGCAGGTGCTTTTTGTCGAAACGAAATTGAAAAGTTGACTATCGAAGCCCCTTTATTAACCATAGCTAGTCATTGTTTTTGCAAAAATTTATTAACTGAATTACGATTACCAGACACAGTAAAGTTTATTCGTGACTATAGTTTTTCAAATAATAATTTTCAGCATTTATCTCTTCCCACTCATATTGAGGCGATAGAAGATAGCGCCTTTGCAGAATCTGAAAAGCTAGAAACCGTTCGAATGAAAAAAAGTTTTATGCACAAAGTCCCTCGGATTTTCCGAGGATCGCCGATTGATGATATTGATTATTCAATATGGTAGCCTTGTCTTAAAACATAGATTAACTTTATTGGTAGGTGTTTTCCCTAACAAAATACACCTACAAAGAAAGACTATGTAAATTTTCGTACCTTAATAACTTTACTTAATAAGTGCTTTTTCGGGTAGTTAATTGTTAACTCAAATCGCTCGAATTGATTAAAAATTAATTCATAACAGTTGTTAGATAGCTCGTTAAAATCAGTTAATAGAAAGCTGTTGTAAAATGGCGTAAAACTATACGTCGCTACTAGCTTAATCTGCTTATTTAAAATAACAACTTCACAGCCTTCTTCAAATAGGCAGTCCCAGTTAAGTAGAAGAAGATAATAATCAGCGAGCTCAAATTGTTTTTCTATTTCATAACCGGAGACTTGCAATTCAGTTTTGTCACCGCAAACATATAAATAAGACTTTAAAGGGCGATCTTCGTACTTACTTTTATGCTGCTGCAAACTAAATATTTTAATCGGAGTCAAAAGCTTTCCTTTTTGAATAATTCTGAGCTCGTAAATGTGTTGTAGTCTCTTGTTTGGTCTTCATTATAGAGAACAGCTAATTTAACTTAGGTTTCACTATCCACCCCATATAATTACGATAGCATTGTTATTAGATGCTGCGCTCTTTAAAAAATTAAACATTGAGTCAAACAGCCAAAAATCTGACGAACAATTCACTTCATTGAGCAACTCTTGAAAATATGGCTTCGACTTGTTTTCTAGCTCTGTCACAATTGACGCTATCATTTCTTTGCCAACAAATACAACATCGGGATCATCATATTCATTAGGTTCTGCACGGAGCTCCCCTTGGAATAACAAACTCAATGGTTCACCTTGGTTCTTTAATGCTAAAACCCAGGCGGGTATTGATTCTTCAGCATCGCAAGATTCATAATTCTGAATCTCAATTTCTCCTAAAACATCATACCATTCGCTTTTCGCTACCTTTCCTTCGAAAGCAGACCGAACTTCGTCTTCAACTTTATAAAATGTACCGAAACTCATTTTCACCTCTAACGAGCCTGTAGATTAACTCGCTTTTTATTTATGCATCAACCATAGCCGAGTTGCTATTTTGCTTCAATCGGTTACTTCGATTTTACGTAAAATATAAAAAGAGGATTTGCTGTTGCTTTAATTAGCGTTTTGGAAGGTATGACAGGTGTTTAAGTGGCTTATTTGGAGAGGTAGCAGCTTACCTTTATTAATGCATCGTGTTTTGCAGCTTTTCTATATTATGAACTAAGCAATACAGTTGCCGCAGTATGAAGTGAAAGCATTCACTTTCGTTTGACCGCGTAAGGTCAATTTATTCAGCGAAATTGATCGGAATGAATTTATTTTGGCAAGATAAGTCAGGCTTGACTCCTTACCTAATGAAAGAGCCATAACAATTTACCGTGGGTGAATAATATCTATTAGATCACAGTAACCCAGTGGATTCAAGGTTAAAAAACAATCAAGTCAAATGTGAAGAATTAGTTCCTAAAAAGAGTAATTCTACAGCCTCAACGCCCGCTTAAATTGCGTAAAAAGCTGGCTTTAGTTTTTGCTCCGCAAAAAATATGAGCGCTTTTGGAGTCAAATTTAAAGCCCTTGTTATATGTATTAAGCACAAAGCTTAATTGCTATCTCTTTACCGTTATTCCAGTACATATGAGGCCTAATTTCTTCATCAGAACTTAACAGCTGCTCAAATCGAAAGCGTTAATGGCAATCTAGTTCTTTTGGGTAGTCTACTTCTTTTGTTGCTTGAAAATAGATACGAACATTAAAGTAAACACAACCGCTGTTCCGAGAACATTGGATGTTGAACCACTTTGCTAATTCACCCTCAGCACAAGCCCAAGAAGCCCCTTTCTTTTTAAATCCAAAAGCTTTGAATTGAGCTTTTAATGCTTCTTGAAGTTTTTTACTTATAATCGACGACATATAGCACAATCTCTAAAATACATATAACGCCCTTGTTATACGCAAAAAAATCACCGTACAATTAAGATATACGACTAACTAAGATGTTCGAAACGTAGATTGCCGTCATTAACTCCAACTTCTCTAAAACCACTAGAAATCAAAACTTTTTTAGACGCGTCATTTTCCGGCGAAGTATGAGCAATAATACTATTTGTTTTTTCAAAAGAATATGCATGAGAAACGAGCGTATTAACTATTTCTGTAGCATAACCACGACGCTGCCACTCAGGTAGAACGGAATAACCGATCTCAACTATCCCATTACTATCTGGAGGCCCGAAATAACCACCTGAGCCAATTAGAGATCTTTCTCCTGAAATAGGATCAATATTTATTGCATACCAGCCATACCAACCTTGGGAAGCTTCACCGCCATTTTCGAAACAGGAAAGAAAAAACTCCATTGCATCTCTGTCGTATTCACCAGAAGGCCAACCATTTGAAACCGTAGCATTTAATTTTTCAGCAAGTAACAGAGGTGTTTCAAGTTCTATACGAATATGAGTAGCTGAGGATGATATTAATTCGATGCGGTCTGATTTTATAATTTTGATTTACTCCAATGTTAGAATTTGCAGCGTATAACGCCCCAATATGCCGACGAAACAAGCGCATCGAGTTGAGGTCGGAATAATTGGATTGTTATATTTCACTATACTCTGACTTAATTAAACCAAAGCATTTAAGATCATGAAACTGGTTTTTCCAGTACCCACTTTGACGTCTTACCCCTTCTTCTTTAAACCCTACTTTTAAAAGTAATGATTCTGATGCGGTGTTCCCTGGAACGGTATCGCCTTGTATACGATTAAGATTTCCGCAAGATAAGTCACCTGAAAATGCTGCTTTAACTATTCGATGAACTGCTTCAGTGGTAAAACCCTTACCCCAATATTTAGGCAGTAAATCATATCCAAGAACAGCGTTTTTCATTTTAGGACTCCAAGTATTAAAACCGCAAGTACCGATAAGTTGATTTGTTTCTTTTAGGCGAATAGCCCAACGAATACCTGATTTTTCCTTAAAACGAGAGTTAAAAAACTCAATTAAATGGCTTGCTTGTGACAGTTCAGTAAATGCCTCTAAATCATAATATTCGACAACTGAAATGTCCGAGAACAACTCAAATAAACTATTTGAATCTTCTTTTGATAATTGATCTAACCTTAAGCGATTTGTCTCTAAAGTTGGAAATGACAACCTAAATCCTCCGTGAACGGAGTTTTTCAAGTTAGTTGTCGCCTCAAGTTAAATTTTATGCCACCCGCATTTCTTCTTTTTTCTCAGGATTTAAATTTACTTCCTTAATTATTGACCAATCGCGTGATTTTCCTGACCAACG
>NZ_JACJEW010000102.1:0-6315 GCF_014164315.1 Pseudoalteromonas sp. SG44-1 | reverse complement strand
GCACAAGTGCGCCAAAAATCGTTTGCACACAGCGCCGTTGTTAACGAATCGCTCGAAGAGTTTATAGCCATGGCCGAGCAGCTCTGTAACACCCGCGACCTCGACCTAAACCACCGCATAGGCGCTGCGCAAACAACCTGGCATTTATGGCTCGGTATACAGCAGCGCATTACCCACATGTTAAACCGTTTAAGCGGTGAGTTTGGCCCAGAGCATTTAGCCGGCGCTGAGTGCATCCCGCAATTTGCCGAAGACGAATGGCAAGACGCCCAAGCCAACCGTGAATACATGCTAGCCATGTTTAACGACCGTTTTAACACTAATTTTAATAAAAAGTAGGAGAGAGCAATGCATCCTGCAGTTCAAAAATACAATAAGTTGCCAAGCACAGGCTTGGAACTCAGTTGGCAAAATGCCAGTGAAACAGCCCGTAAAAAAGCCCAAAGTAGGGCGGTGCTAGTTCGTCATTTATTAACCCAAGAGTGCGGCATACCTAAAGCGTTTGAAGCATTGGTTAAAGCCTACCGAACAAACACAGCAATTAGCACATTAGCAACCGCTATAGATTCACTGGGTAAGTTACCAGGGCGTGCCACTATTTATAACTGGTGCAATGCCTATAAAGACAACGGCATTAACAGCCTATTGCCAAACCATAAGGGCAAAGCCCAAACCCAGTACAGCTGGCTTGCGCGCTGCCTTGAGCTTTACCACAGCCCAAACAGCCCAAGCTTTGCGCAAGTGAGCGACCAGTTAAACAAAGAGGGCTACAAGGCAGAGCATCACCAAGTGCGCCGCTTTATAAATGCACTGCCACACGAGCTAGGCCCACAAAGCCCGTATCGCATGGGTGCAAAACTGTACCGCGAAAAACATAAAGATCATTTGTTGCGCTCAACCGACAACTTAAAGCCCGGCGTTATGTATAACGGCGATGGCCACACGCTCGATGTATACCTAGCTCACCCTAAAACGGGTAAGCCATACCGCGCTGAGCTAACCGCGTTTCAAGACGTAGCAAGCCGCACCATTGTGGGCTGGGAACTCGGCTACGCCGAAAGCACACTCGATACGCTAGCAGCAATAAGCCGCGCGATTAAAGTGCATAACAACGTGCCAGGCATGTTTTATTTAGATAACGGCTCAGGCTACAAAAACAAACTCATGAACGACGACACAACTGGCTTTTATGCCCAGTTTGAAATAGACGTTATTTTTGCCATACCAGGCAATGCGCGGGTGAAGTGGATAGAGCGGTTCTTCCTGCACATGGAGGACCGCGTTGGTAAACGCTTTAGCACGTATTGCGGCCGCGACCACGACGATCGCCATAAGCAACTAGTACTTAAAGAGGCCAAGCAAGGCAAACGCAAACTGCCCACGGTTGACGAGTGGATAGCCGAATTTAAAGCGTTTTTAAACGACTACCACAACAGCGCACACCCTGAGATCAAGGGCAAAACTCGCCAACAAGTGTGGGACGAAAACATTGAGCGCGTCCCCCCAGTAGAGGGCGATTTTGTCATGCTACCGCGTGAAACCGTCAACATTCGCCGTGGCCGCTTCCGTTTACACCAACGTGATTATTCAGCTGACTTTTTACATCAGTTTAACGGCCAAGAGCTTATTGCCGCCTACGACCTACACGACGACAGCTACACCAAGCTTTATAAGCTAAACGGTGAGTTTTTAATGTTCGCTAACTTAAAAACTAAATCGCATGCCGTGCCTACGTCGCGTATTGAGCAAGCTGAAAGCAAACGCCGCACTGGCCGCTTAAAACGCATTGATACCAAACGCCGCGAAATAGAAGCCCAAGAAACGCAAGAACGCGTTATCGATGTTGATTCGGTGGCTAAGTTTGCCGCGCCAATCAAGAGCATTGCAGCACAACAAGCACCGGTAAATATTTTTGATTTTGATGTAACGCCTACGCAGCCACAACACGAAATCGACCTAAACGAATTACTAGATCAACCCAATTTACGCAAGGAACACACTTATGAGCTATAGCCAACCACACCCATACACGCCAGAGCAAACGCTACGTGTTGAGCTAATAAACCAAGAGTTAAGCACCACAGGCATGACCACCGAAGAGCTTAACTGTGGCTTTGCCCTGCAGTCAGTTAAAGAAGTACTGGCAAACAAATGCACCATTAACCCTGAAAAAATCATTGTGGCGATGTGGCAAAAACTGTTTGGTAACGCCGCTATTACCGAGATTGAAAAACGCAATGGCTTTAATAAGTCATATAACAAAGCTGATCGCGAACTGGCAGCGCGTATTTGCCTGCGTTTGCAATCGCCCGAAATACGCGAGCAAAACATTACCAGCGCCAGCATTGCGGTAAGCATGGGTAAAAGCCCTGCATCAATCAGCCAACTCATTAACGGTAAGTACAACGCAAAGCCCACCAAGCACCTGCACGACATTTGGGCGTTGATTTGCCCAGCAGAGGTTGACCAAGGCAAGCCTTCTAATGAGCGCAAAAAAATTGAAATTGTGTACGGTGATGTGCGGTTTATTCCTACTAGCACCTCAAAACTTATTGCCATGGCATGCGACCAAGCGCGAGCACGTAAACGCTTTAGTGTGTTTGCAGGCCAAGCAGGCCTTGGTAAAACCAAAGGCATTGCAGAATATTGCCGCCACAACAAAGAAGCCATTTTAATTGCCGGCAGTGAGCAAACCAGCAGCACCCAAGTACTTGAGCAACTAACCACAGCCCTGGGCTTATCGCGTTGCCCAAGTGCCTATAAAAACATGCAAAAGATTATTAGCGCACTGCGTGACACAGACCGCCTAATTATTTTAGACGAAGCCGACAAGTGCAAACCAAACTCGCTCGACCCGCTGCGCACTATTAGCGATCAAGCAATAGTTGGGGTCACGCTGGTTGGCAACATTCAACTGGTAGACAAACTGCAAACCCAAGAGCGCTACGAACTCATTGCAAGCCGCGTGTGCTTTTGGCCTAAACCTATCGGCCAAATCACCGTTGAAGACATTCGCACCCTGTTTTTAGAGCTAACCGAGGGCACGGTAAAGCTCGCCCAAAACGATGCAAAGTGGTGGCAATGGCTGCACAAACGCGTTGAGGGTAACGCCCGTGAGCTGGTTGAAAACTTGCTACCGCATTTGCTTAACCACACCAACAAAAACCCAGACACCGCCGTAGACAAGCTGTTAGTCAATGGCATTTTTTCATCAGTACTTAATAAACCAGCGGTTTAAACGCTGTTTAAACATATTTTAAATAAGGATCTAATCATGGCATTTTCAATTAATTTAAACACACCACGTTTTACCGCACGTTTAGCAGTAAACGACACCGTAAGCACGCAACACATGCTGGCTGTACTTGCTGATAAACAAGGCTCAGGCGAGTTTATCGACAGCTGCAACGGCAATATCAAAGCCGCGTTCTCAATGCTGATAGCAGAAAAGCTATTCACTATTCAGCACGTTTTAGGCGTTAAATCGCCAGATCAATTGGCTATTCGCTTTAATAACTTACACCCAAACCTAGCGCGTATTTATACCCAAGGCGTTAGCGACTGGGGCATTAAGGTCATCAATTTACAACCAGCCATTGCGTTTGAGTTTATCCCGATGGAGCAAAGCGCATGAGCAACTTGATCCAACAAATCAAAATTGCGCAAAAGGCGGCGGGTATCGAGCAAGATATCCACCAACTTAACGTTGCCTACATTTGCAACCAGCGCACCAACACCTGCGCACAGTTAACCAAGCTTGAGCAACAGCAGCTGCTTGCGCGTTACCGTGCAATGAACCCAAATGCCGGCAAAAAGCAGTTACCCGCGCAGCTAAAAATGATTTACAGCCTGTGGGGCCAGCTGCACCGCGCAGGGGCGGTAAACATTGATTCAAAAGGGGCATGCGACTCGTTTTGTGAAAAGCACCTGCAGGGCAAAAAGCTTAGCCAAAGCGCCCAGCAATGGCCGCATATTATCGAAGTACTTAAGCAATGGCTTATACGCCATAAAGCAAAGCAGGGGGCGTAAATGGCTAATTACGAAGAGCAACGCCGACTAGACCGCGAAAACGGCTTAGATTATTTATTTGAGGAGCAATCATGAGCGATTCAACCATAGATTTACGGGCATTACCCCATGGCCTGCGCCGCATTGTTAAACATTTAGGGGTTGAAAAAACCATTGCGGTACTCACAGAGCAACAAGGACAAATGTTTTATATCCCTGAAAAGCCAACTGAGGATCACGAAGTAGTAAAGGTATTTGGTAAAGCTCTGGTGCAAGAGCTGATAGATGCCAATGTAGGATCAAGCTACCAAATACCCATGCTGCACAAAGTGCTTATGCAAATTCGCAATCAACAAATTTGCCAAGCCCTGGACACTAAAAGTAGCAACATTCAGCAGCTGGTTAAGCGTTTTAAGATCACCCGCCAGCAAGTAAGCAGTATTTACAGTGCATACCAAGACGAACGGGCGCACGAAACACAATTAAATTTAAGTTTGTAGGGGGGCTTTATGGAGCTTTTAAAAGACATTAAAGCAGAGTGCTTAGCCTTTTTTAACGGTGCAATATTGCGTAGTAAGCCAGTAATTAACTACAAATGCCCTGAGTGCAATAACACATTAAAAACCATGCGCCCACCAGAGGGCGAGGTTTATAACGATCACACTATTTGCATTCATTGTTGGTTTGAGTTTATCCGTGTAACTGATGGTAAAGAGGTTAGAATCCAAACCTACCCCAAGCACAAACATGCAAAACAATAACTTTGTACTGCTCACTGCGTTGCAACTTAGCGGCGGCAAAAAGCCAAAGCGGTGGCAGTACGAATATGGTTTAAACCTATTGGCCCGTTACATTAACCAACGAAAAGTTATGGGGTTAGATGTAACGGGTTTAATGGATGAATATAGGGAGGCTTATACAAAATTAGGATATTAATTGGAGTTCATATCTTTTTTAAGTTAAATTCCACGCATTAGATTTGATACAATATTGGTAAAATTATGACAGCTATTGTTATTTGGAGAAATGAAGAAGATATTAACAACCCTAACCTATGGATTGTTTCTGACAGTTTGGTTAGCAATAATGGTTCTCCATTGATTGAAGATGCTTCAAAAGTTTTAACTTTACCAATAAAAGTTACTGTACCAGATGAAATAGGCTACTTTAACAAAGTTTACTACCAACATTCATTAGGGTTTTGTTTTGCTGGTAGTACGTTAATGGGGCAAAACTCATATATTTCTATTCTCCCATTACTTAGCAATCTAATTTCTCATAAAAAATATATTCCTTCTTTTAATGAAATAGCTACCTATGTACTTAACTATTTCAATGAGACATTTTTATCGTACTTGACTCGGCATAGTAGCAAAGCTTTTTTTGAAGCTTCGATTTTTGGATATTGCCACATTGAAAATAAGTTAAAAATCGCACACTATTTCGTTGAGAATACTGATGCCGATGGGTACAAAGTTAAGCTCTTAATAAATGAAAACAACACCACTTCTGATTTTCTTTATTTAGGTGACCAGTCGAAGTTAATGAAAGAAAAAATAAAATCAGCTTTGAATTCTGAAGGAGAACCAGGTCGCTCACAATCTAGAGCACCTCGTTATGTAATTGAAGATGCAATTAATAACATAAGTCCTAAATACTCATCTATAGGGGGAGATATACAATTAGGCATTGCTAATTTTAGTGGCTTTAAACCTTATAAGATTCAAAAGCCGTATGAAATAGGCAAGCCAGCTGCTTACACTAGTTATCTAGGTCGAGAATTGACACCTGAATTATCATACGTTGGTATTGCACGAGTTGGTGGTGATGAGATGTGTTAATATTTTTAGCAAGGACAGGCTTTTAAATAAAATGAGCTTAGGGCAGAACCCTTGAAATCGTTAATAACATTATTCTCATTATTAAATTATCAGTAAAAAATGAAATGAAAAACGATAACCATCCTAAGATGCATAAGGCCAGTGTGAAAACATCATTCTGTAAAACTCTTTTAATCATATAAGCTCCTCCATGTATTGAAGATTGAAAAGAATTCCAAAGATTCTGCGCCGCAAATGTTGCCCTAAGCTCACTTATATATATTTTAACACATATTTCAGATTCTCAAAATATATCTATTGCTTTCGACCTCGTTTTCATTTTAACCTAATAGACCAGCTCGAAAGCCCCAGCCGCAAACAACTTTACAGTGTTACCCAATCCCCTAAATTGATTTACTACCAGCATGACAAATACAGTGCATGCGCCATTTATTGAGTTTTTAGCTCAACAAATTATTAAGGCCAG
>NZ_JACJEW010000101.1:0-6503 GCF_014164315.1 Pseudoalteromonas sp. SG44-1 | reverse complement strand
GATTTAGGCTTTAACACCCAATTTACGATGCAGTATTTAAAAGTATCCCCTTTCGGCGATTATATTTCTTTTTTATCAGAGGGGCTTGGATACCCTAAATATTACTGGGTTAATTTATCAGACCCCAGTAAGCGCATTACAAAACCTTTCAAAACAGGGGGTTATTTTTTCTCAGATAAAAAAAATAAAGTGTTAAGTAAAGGGTTTAAAGATTCGACTGATTTAATGGGGAATGGTCAGTATTATATAGATGACTTTTTTTATGAATTTGATTTAAATACTCAGCAAACACGAGAAATACCAATTAAAGAAAATGATATATGGGGCATGGGAAATATATATATTTTTGACGTGTTTAATATCAAGGATGAACAATGACAGAGCAATTGAATACTGGGCAATCTAGTTTTCCTAAAGCGTATTTACTCACGGGTTATGTTAATAGAGGCGAGCCAATCAGTAAGCTCACCCCGCTGTTTAACCGTGTGGTGGTGGCTGATAGCGATGGAGCTGCACCAATACTGTTAAGCAGTGATGAAGGCGCCGTGCTTGAGGCTGTTGATTACAAACAGTTGACGACACGAAACCCGTTTCATGCTCATAAAAACCGACCTATTATTGTGCCGCCGGTTGATGCGATAAGCTTGTTAGCGGCAAGCCAAGGTGATAAGTGGTTTGAGGCATTTAAAACTGAACTAGGAAGTTATAAGGGCAAGATTAATACCCTTATTTATCGACAGATTGCAGTTGCAGATTTAAAGCGCCCTGATAGTAAAGATAAAACCTACAGCGACTGGTATAACGAGCACATTATTAAGAGCAAGGTAACCCATATTTATGGTTATGTTATACCTAAAACACGGGCGCTGTTACTCAGTGTAAATCGCTCCATTCCGTTGGCAGGCGGCGATGGTAATGTTGAAATAGTAAAAGGTACTGAAACGCCAATTAAAGGTTTTTTTAATACGGAGGATGAGCTCGGAACTGAAAGTAAAGTTTATAGTGCGGTTATAAATAACAATGATCAAAAATTGAGCGCTGGTTTATATAAAATACGCGTTAAATTAGATTCAAGAACTCTTAGGCCGCTTGGTAACCGTTGGAGCCAAAACGCTCTTAGCTATGATGACAGTGGCACCCCTTATTACGAACTCAGCGAAATGTTGCATTTTGACATTCAAAATGAAGCGGGTGAGTTTGATATTATTAACTGCGACCCAATTTCTGTTGAAGAGTCGCTGATTAAGCAGTTTCCGAGTTATTACACCCACTTAATTAACTTTGCAAAAAACACGGCCTCTGCCCCTGAAGGTTTTGACCCTAATGAGCCAAAAAAAGGCTTGCCTGAATATGGCTCGCCCGATGCCAAAATGCCGAATAGCAAACCCACGGCAATTGCCGGTGGCTTTTTAGATTACTGTACAAACTGGGAATTAACTAAAACCCGTGCCAGCCTTGCTGCGGGCTTTTTAGTTGCCGACATGCAGCAATATGTTGATGCCGATGGCGTACACCATGATAACCGAGGGAAATTTGCCAAGTTAGTTGCTAAAACGCTGCATACCCACTTTCAAACTAACCAGGACCCTGCAGTATCGGCAATGCTTGATGCTACCTTTGCACTTGATAGCGGTGTTGATGCTTGGGTTAAAGTGAGGGAGGCGTTAACTAACCCCAGTGGCGTGACAGCAAGCGATGCATTAAGGGAAAGATTCTTGCCTTTTAGTTTAGCTAACGGTGGTTTAACTGATAATCAGGAACGGCAATTCAATAATACCTTCGGTAGTAAGTTAGGTATTCCTGCGAGCGTACTTAACGTATTAGATAAGTTTATTAATACCGTTGATTTAGCTGTAAGTATTTGCGCGTTTAGTGAGGCGACCATATCGTATTTTGGTGAAGCGGAAAACACTTTAAACACCAGTGTTAATCATTATAAAAGAGTGGCTGATGATTATTTTGCCCGTTTAAGCGAGCGCGAAGTAAGCCATGATGTGGTTATTCAGAGCCAGTTTGAACTTGACAGTGACGTTGTGAGTGAGAAGTACCAAAATGAAATAATATCGCGTAGCCAAATTATTGTTGAAGGGCTGCTAGCAAACCCTAATGCAATGGTTGATATTTCAGGGTATACCTGTGATATCGGCGGCTTTGAATATAATAAAAAGTTGTCTTTAAGGCGCGCTGAGGCTGTTAAAACTATTTTAGCTGAACAAATGATTAGCCGCGGTATGGATCATAACCAAGTTGAATCTCGCATGCGGGTATATGGGTACGGCATGCTTGAGAACTTGGTTGATAACGACTCAGAAGCCCAACGTGCAATTAACCGGCGGGTAAGCCTTAAAGCTTATATTGTCAGTAGCCTTGCTGTAAGTGCTTCTCGTGAGGGGCTGAATAATTTAGAACGTTACCGTAGCTTAAGTGTTGAGAAAAAAATCGCACGCTCAAAAGAGGGCGACAAAGCATTAATGGCCGCGCTTGACACTGCGCTTGCGGTATTAAGTGTAATACCTCATACCGCGCTTGTGGCACGTTCAATTGGGCTTGCTAAAGCGGTGGTAGACGCCGCGCCTCTTGTTACTCGAGGCGTTGCTGCCTTAGCTGATGAAATAATGACAGATAATATATGCAAACAATATTTAGCAGTTGATGATAGGCAAAAACAGCAAAGCGAACGAAGTAGCGCCAACCAAGCACTGATGCGTGATTTAGTAACAGAGATGAACAGTAACCACACCATTGCTAATAGCACTTTATGGGCGGCGCAATACAGAGTAAGAGCTGAAGCCATTGCGGGTTTAGTGGGTTTACTACTGAGAGCGCAAGTGTATGCAAGCAACAAAGAAGACTATATCAACAATGCAAAAAAATTAGAGATTCAGGCCTATATTGAAAACTTTTTACTCGGCGATGAGTGGGCGTATCCGCTAATAGATAACGCGGTAATAAAAATGGATACGTTTTGGGTTAACTTAGTTGAAAACGTAAATAAAATGAAAGGCTCTGGTGCAGCTGAGCGGGAATACCAATTAACCTATGGTGTAAACCAAGACTTTAAATTAACCGCCGCGAGTGACCGAAAAATATTATACGACAACCACGTACAAGTAATGGATGAAGAAAGATCAACAGCAAGTTTGATAGGCATGGTTAGCCCTGCGCTTGGGTTTTATATGATGTCTAAAGCGCCAGTGTCTTCCTTACAAGGTTACTTACAAACACAGTATCAAAAGTATTTTCCGATACATACTTTAGGCACTAATGAGCTTGACAACTTTATTGATACTTTTGACCCATTAATGATGCAATACGGTGAAGCAAATTATCATTGTAGTGTGATGTATTACCAAGATGTTAATACTAAAAAATGGCACTTAATGAGTGATTTAGGGGATGAATCAATTACCCCATTTACACCGGTTAGAGTGCTGGTGGTGTTTGATGAAACGATGGCCCATATAGCACCGCTCACATTTGAAGTGAAGCGTATAGATGGCTGGGATGTAACCAGTATTAAGTATTCAGAGCTTGCACGTGCGCTGACCAAAGATGAGCTATTTATTAATCAAGATGGTTTTGATGAATCGCGTTATATAGGTATGGTTGGCTGTGTATTTCAGCCATTTTATCAACTTGGGCCTAAAACGTATTTAGGTATAAAGCCAACCGCTCATTCAGCGGCTTTTTTGTTACCTGGTATTAATAGCGCAGATGATTATGCTGACTCTGGTCGCCTAAATAATATGCGCTATAGAATCAGGTGCCAAGTGGCTAGCACGACAAGTGTAGATTTACCGCTTAAACAAACACCTTCACAAGGCCCCGTTGAGTTTGATGGGGTACTTAGTTTTATTGAAGACGACTTTTTAGTAAGTGTTGATAAAGAAAAACACAGCTCGCTGTTAATTAAAGACTACCTAACAAGCTATGATTCAAGCTTTGCCTACCCTGCGTTATTTGATGGTGAAAAAACCGTTACTATGGCAATTAGAATTGGGGGAGAAGGCGCGCCATTTATCTCATTAGCGAATTTAAACAATGAGTATTTAGAGGGACCTTACAAAAAAACTACTTATGAAGAGCTTTATAAGCGCGAGCTTTGGGCAAGTGCAATAAAAAACAACCTTACCATCACTCGCCACGGTAATAGCCTTAAAATTGAAAAATATGATTGGAATACTGAAATTGAAGTTTTTGTCGTGGTAACCGCCGATAGGTTACTTGAAGATAATTACAGCAAAGACCTGATCAACCTAAACTCCAATACTATTCCGTGCTTTTTAAGTATGACGGGTATTTCGTCAAGTTGGCCTAAAGACAGTGAGTTGCAAGGGCCTACTTATCCCAGTAATTTAATTAATATTGGTGAAATTGAACGTTCTTTAACAGGTGGTTTTAACAGAGGCAAAATACGTGATAATCACTATAAACTAACAAGACGACGCAACGTAAAGGGGCAGTCTCAACTTCGCGATTTTATTTCATTTTTAAGAAGTGATTCTCAAGAGCAAGAGAAAGAGGTACTCTCGTTGTTTAATTGGCATAACAAAAAAGCTGAGTTAGACAAGCAAGGCCAAACTGAGAAAAAGCATTTGTATGTCGCACGTTTTAAACTGGATTATAAGACCCCCAAAGGCAATACCGTAAAAGGTATTCGCCCTTTTGGTAAAGTGGATATAAACGCTAATGGCTCGGTTGATGAATCACCTAAACTATGTTTTAAAGAGTTTAGAACGGCTGGTAATTCAGGTATACACGTTGCCGACTTTAGCACTGTTGATGGCTTGTTATTCGATGATACATACAGTCACGGCTTTGCCCTAGAGGTGGAGTTACCGAAATCAGTAATCAATAACGCGCCATGGTCTAAAGCAATGAATAGTACACGCTATAGCAAACTCGAACCGCACTTGAGCGATTATCAAAAAGGCTTTTATGATTCAAATGACATGACTGTTGATGAAGTTAAAGAGTGGTTTGAGGTCCATTCGAAAAGTTTAGATGAAGTCAGTATCGAGGCTATAAATGCTCGCAAACTAAGTGATTAAACATTGCGTAATAAAAAGCTCATTTATATGAGCTTTTTTATTGAATTTTTTTAAAGGGATATTTAGATGTTTTCGACAAAGAGTCATAGTGTTCTTACATTGGCTTTCATTTTAATTGTGTTTTTAACTGGTTGCTCAGAGCCTTCATCGCAAAGTTCATCGCAAACTCAGGCGGAACTTCAAGCTGAGCTGGCTAAATACCCATGGGCTAAAGAGCATAAAAACCACCCAGAATGGCCAATGGAAATACGTGAAGAGGTGTATGGCGATGCAGATACCTTCTCAACCCCGCGGTTAATGTTTTGGAATAAATACAAATACAGCGAGGTTTATACGCTGTGGTCATCAAAACTCGATGGCTCAGACAGACGCCGTATTATTCCAGAAGAGGTCTTTCAAAAGCTTGAATCTATTAGTATACATGCACCAGCTCGCTCACCAGATAACCGTTATATCGCTATTTCGGGTTATATAAATGACCGAGCGACGCGCCAGCTGTACGACACTAAAGAGAAAAAGCTAATCACCATGTCAGGCGGTGGCGGCTACCCGTGGTTTAATTGGACCTCAGACAGTAAAAACGTCATTTTTTACTCAGATGGCAAAAACTTTAATTACCATATACCAACAGGGGAGCTAACCCCACGGCCTCAAATTCACCACAGCGGCGCTGCTTTTTTACTGCCTGGTGATAAAGAGTTTTTAGCAGTAAAGCACGATGGCTTTTGGATACATAAATTTAATGGCGAAATAGTGCGTAAAGTTAATTTTGGTTTTCCGAAAGCGTGGGAGATGAAAAACCACCGTATTTCACCGGATGGAAAATATTTAGCGTTTATGACTCATGGCAGAAAAGACTTCCATTTTCACTGGGTGAATATTGCAAACCCTGAAATAGAGCATTCAGAGAAAGGAACAGGTGGTGGAGTTATTTTTTCTCCAGAGGAAGATTATCAATTAGAGTATACAATAAAGCACTCGCAAGAACGTGATGAAAATGGGTTTTATCTTTCAGAGCGTGTCATCAGAACAAAAAACATACTAACAGGTGTGCAAACTGAAGGGTTAGTTAAAGAAAAAGGAATCTGGGGCATGAGAACTTTAGTCCCTGTAGCAATTACTAACTTAGCAGCACAAGGACAATAAAATGCATGACATGAGCAAAGGATCTGCAAGCCCGTTAGTGTATTTACTAACTGGATATGTTGAAAACAATAAACCGGTTGATAAATTAACCTCGGTAGCAAATCGAATTATTGTTGCTGAACAGCCTAAATCAGCCACTTATGATACAAAAAAGCCTATTGTATTAAAAACAAATAGCGCGGGTATTTTATCAACAATAAATAGTGACTCATTAGACGTACGCCAGCCATTTCATTCATACACTGCTATTAATCAACGACCTATTATTATTCCGCCAATGGAGTCTATAGGGCTTATTGCAAATAA
>NZ_JACJEW010000100.1:0-6668 GCF_014164315.1 Pseudoalteromonas sp. SG44-1 | reverse complement strand
TACCAATCGTGTTAAGTTACTGACCATTTATAGCGACAGATAAATACAGTGATAACAAGGCGTAAATTTTGACATGTAGTTGTTCTACTTGAAAAAATTATAACGCAGTTAGCGCTTTATTTAGCGCGCTAGAATGATTAAATATTTAAGTCGATTGGTATTAAAATTAGCATCACTTCAAGTATAGCGCTGTAGCGCACAGACGAAAAACGACGGTTAGTCCAAGTTATCAATACCTATTACGTTCTTTGATATATGGATTTATCCATTGGAGGCCTGAGTGACTGCAACGTGCACCTTACCAGTTTGTAAGCAATCATTTATTAAACTATTTACCTAGACTCGAATACCAATGGTTTGTTGAAAATTGCACGCCAGTAGAGCTGTTGTTTGGCGAAACACTCAATATTGCTGATAAAGTGATATTGAGTGTTTATTTTCCAGTGATGGGGTGGAGAGTTTTGGTCTGATGGTTATTTTGCAAATACGGTAGGAAAACATGGTGACGGATCAATGATAAGAAAGTATGTGAAAAACTAAGGAAATAATTATGACCAACTCCATTTGGATCATCAGTTAGCTATGTTCTAACCAAATACCCCACTCACGAAGTGAGTACTGCGTTAGCAGAAGGGCTTGCCCGGGGGTGTTTATTAAATTGTTAGTCAGTCCATAGTTACAATAGTAGGGGCTACCTCAGTAAACTATAGGCCGCAGGTAAACTAGTTATTACTTTCTTTGTTATGTTCTTCACGTGCAGCTTGTAATTCGTCAACGAGCTGTTGGGCTTTTTGCTTGGTTTTTTCAGTTAACTCGCCTGCTGCTTCTTTACTTTCAATCCAGGCATCTAAAGCCACCTCTTTGCCATCATCATACATATCAAGGCCAAGTTTTTTACTTTCTTGCAGTAGCTCATCAAGTGATTCACCTTTAAATTGATTGCTGGTTTCTTTTACTTCATCCCATGCATCATTAAGTGCTTTTTTAACCTCAGTTTTAGCTTCTGCGGCATCTTTTTTTGCTTCGCTAGCATCTTCACAACCGGTTAGTGCTACACAGCCTAATAAAACTAAACTTGCTAATTTGTTCATATTCGTTCCTTTGTATAATAATGATGTCCCGAGGAATATTTCCTCTGGTACAGTATTGATGGCAATCTTAAAACAAGCAATATACAGGCTAGAAAATGAATATACCTCGAACAGCACGACTTAATTTTAAATTAATGGATGAAAATGACAGTGCGCTACTGTTTGAACTCGATAACGACCCACAAGTTATGGAGTACCTTACTCGTGGCAAGACGACGACCATGAGCACCATCAAAGACGTTTTTATTCCGCGCATGCAAGCCTACCGTAATCCACAAAAGGGCTGGGGGCTTTGGCAAGTTAACCTTAATGATAATGACAGCTTTATTGGTTGGATATTAATTCGGCCAATGAGGTTTTTTACTGCAGAGCCTGATTTTAGTGATATTGAAATTGGCTGGCGTTTTAAACGTACAAGTTGGGGTAAAGGTTACGCCAGTGAAGCCGCGCAAGCCGTTGCCGATGTGATCACCGCCAATGTTGAGATCAAGGCACTTAGCGCCACTGCACTAAAAGACAATAACGGCTCGATTAAAGTGATGGAAAAGCTGGGTCTGCAGTTTATTGAACACTATACCTATAGCGACGAGTTCGGCGAGTTACCAGCCGTGTTATATCGAAAATTTGTGTAAAGTTATTCATTGTAGTTTGACCCTTGTTAACTGAATGTGTATTAATGGGGTTAATAAAATAATCAAAAAATAAAATCAACAAGGAATTAAATATGTTTGCTGGTGTAAAACATTTACTGATTTTTAGTGTCGTTGTAATGCAGTTACACATAACTGCATTGGCAGCTAGTGGAAAAACAGCCCAAGCGGCAGTGGCTATGCCCGATAGTTACAGTAGTGACGTAGCAAGAGCCATTTTGGAGCAGGGCGGTAACGCGGTTGATGCAGCCATTGCTGCGCAATTTGTATTAGCCGTTACTTTGCCTGAAGCGGGAAACATTGGCGGTGGTGGTTTTATGCTGATCCAAAAAGACGGGCAAGGCGACTTTATAGATTACCGCGAAACAGCTCCAATTGCCGCCCATCGCGATATGTATTTGGATGACAAAGGTAATGTGGTTGCAAATAAATCGATATACGGCATTTACGCCAGTGGTGTACCCGGTAGTGTGGCGGGTATGTGGCTTGCTCATCAAAAACACGGCACACTAGATTGGAAAATCCTTGTTGAGCCTGCAGTAACGTTAGCCGAACAGGGTTTTATTGTTCACCCGAAATTAGCCAGCAGTATTGAGCGCTACATTGCCCGCATGGCTAAAAAAGACGTAACAATTAACTTTGCTGATTATTTTGCCAGCGCTAAAGCTAATCAAAACTTTAAGCAACCTGAGCTTGCAACCACGTTAAAACGTATTCGCGAGCAAGGTAAGGCAGGATTTTATGAAGGAGAAACGGCTAAAATCATTGCCGATTTTATGGCTGAACATGGCGGGATCATTACGCAAGCGGATTTAAAAGCCTATCAAGCAAAATCACGTACCCCAATGAAAGCAGCTTGGAACGGTTACCAAGTACTTACATCACCACCACCAAGCTCCGGCGGTATTGCAATAATACAATGGTTAAAAATGTACGAGCTGACTAAACCCAAAGCAGGGCTTGAGCACAACTCCACAGCATATATTCATTTATTAGCAGAAATTGGCAAACGCGTATTTGCTGATAGAGCAGAGTACTTAGGTGATCCAGACTTTTTTGATGTGCCAAAGAGCGAACTAATCGCCATGGATTATCTTAAAAAGCGCAGTAGCAGCATCACACTCGATAAAATATCGACGACTGAAAACATTAAACCTGGGTTATATGAAAGCGAACAAACCACGCATTTTTCTATAGTTGATAAATGGGGTAATGCAGTATCGAATACCACCACCATTAATTTAGGTTATGGCAGTGGTGTAGTCGTTGCTGGCGCGGGCTTTTTGCTTAACGATGAAATGGATGACTTTAGTGCCAAACCAGGGGTGATGAATGTATTTGGCGCGCTCGGTGGTAAAGCCAATGAAATCCAGCCGCATAAGCGTATGCTTAGCTCAATGACGCCAACTATCTTACTCAAAGGCAATAAAGTTAAAATGGTCACCGGCTCACCGGGCGGCACCACCATAATAAGCTCGGTGTACGAATCTATTTTAAATGCGGTTGAATTTAATATGAGCGCCGATGAAGTGGTAAATAGCCCGCGTTTTCATCATCAACTTTGGCCTAAAAATGTGATCCGTCATCATGCAGGTTTAGATGCAAACGTTGTTAAAGCACTAGAGAAAATGGGCTACACCTTAGACGAGCGCCATTTTGGTGATATGCATGTGATCATCGAACGTGATGGCAAACTAGATGCCGGCTCAGAAGCGTCAGGGCGCGGTAAGGCGATGGTGTTTTGATCGCAGCTTTAAGCGGTAAGTCATAAGTTGTAAGATTGCTTGGTGTTAAATTAAGCGATTGTAGTTGGGGTGAGGGTAACGAAGCCCAATTACAAAAAGGTTTCAGGGGCTAGGTAACTAGGTGCTAGGGGAGTGTGTTGTAGGCGCGAGTTTATCTCGGGCAGTACGCAGTTTAATGAAATTGGCAGTCAGCGAACGACTCGCCATAGCATTTGGTATCACCAGCACCAAAAGTAGGCGCTTGGCAGCGAAGGCCCTTGTCGAAGCTAAAAAACAAAAGGAATTAACATTGCGCTAGGCAATGACTATTTAGCTTCACAAGGTTAAGCGTCATTGAGATCTTTGGATCAATATTCATTACGGGAGATGAACCGCCCATAGCACTTCCTGTTAATAAAAGTGCATGATGGGTGGTGTGGGGGCTGGAGGTTAGAGACCTCCGGCTACCCGATTATTTTTTATGGCACTGCAAAGTTTACTGCGTGGACATTGGTTAAATTAATTTGTTGTTTTGCATGCCACAGATCGTAGTTATCTTGCATTGCTAACCAACTCTCAGGAGTTCTGCCAATGGCTTTAGATAAGCGAAGTGCCATTTCTGGTGAGATTGCACTTTGACCTTTTAGAACTCTATTTAATGTAGACGATGCTACATCTAGTTGTTTAGCTAAATAACGGCAACTAAAGCCTGCAGGCTCTAGGTAAACGTCATAGATAAACTCTCCTGGGTGTGGTGGATTATGCATAGTCATTAGTGATAGTCCTCATAATTGAGAATGTATGCATTACCATCGATAAACTCAAAAGTAATGCGCCAGTTACCATTTACAGTAATAGACCAAATCCCGTCACGATCCCCTTTGAGAGGGGGCAATTTAAAACCGGGTAAATTGATATCATCAATTTCTTGTGCGGTATCTATTGCTGCAAGTTGCATGCGCAATTTGCGTTGATGTTTGGCCTGAATTCCAGCAACACTTCCTGTTTGGAAGTATTTCTTGAGGCCTTTATGTTTGAAAGATTTAATCATGGCACAAGTATAGCGCGATGCGCATCACTCGTCGATAAAAATATCGCCCAATTAAGCGGATGAAAACAGTGGGCTAAAATGTGGAACGAAGCGAAACTAACTGTTTTTTGTTCTTGTTTAACAGCTTGTTATACGTTTTATACAAATCGTGCAAGCATTCATTTTCTATGTCGTTAAGCAGTGTGTCACCGTGCGTTAACTTTAGGTTGTTAGAGTCACCTGTATCAAAAATTGACCTGACACCATCGAGTACACAAAGGAAACCAAAAACAGATTCATTTACAGCATCAGATATAATACTTTTTACCATATCTTTATCCGAGTCACTTAAGGAATTAAACCAAGCCTCCTGAAACGTATAACGAGCTTGTAGAATAACCCGTTTTTAATTTATTTTTATTGATGCATTAACCATAGCCGAGTTCCTATTCTGATTCAATCGACAACTGACTTTTACGTAAAATATAAAAAGAGCATTTGCTGTTGCTTTAATGGGCGTTTTGGAATGTATGACAGGTGTTTAAGTGGCTTATTTGATGAGGTAGCAGCTTACCTTTATTAATGCATCGTGTTTTACGCATGCTAATATTAGCCTTTAAGATAATCCTCATTTACTTCTCATTCTCTGCTCTTTGTGCAAAAAATCTTTTATTGAATTATTCATAAAGAGGTTCAGAGACGCTGCGCATTAGAGTAATAGATTAGCTTCATCTACTCGATGCCTCGTAAAACATAACGCTTTGCCAATGGGCAAATGCGAACGTTGTTGGGCGAAGCCCAGTGAGTATTTGTCCCAGCCGCGTTGTTTGCGGCGATTTTGGGCAACTTGTTAAGCCTCATTTTCTAACAAGTTCCTTAATGCTTTTTACAACCAAATCACGGTCTGCGATGTGCAGATGATGCTTTTCTGATTCCGAATAGATAATTCGGCTATTTGTAGATAAACTTTTAAAGTAACTCTCTGCATTTGCATATAGGGAGTCCATTGACTTCGCGATTTCCTCGGGAACAAAAGGAGGGTCATAACGCTCTTCGGTCTGTTTTGAACGTAAAATTATAATTGGCTTATCACCGAATTTAGCTGCTTCAGATAGAATTTTGTAGCTTTTCATATGATCTACGTTTTCAGGAACTCTTTCAAACATTGGATCATGAACACTTTGCTCAAAATTATAAAAACGCTCCAATTTTTCATTGTTTGTTTTAAAGTTTTCAGGCCACCTTGTACCCATAGTGTAAAAGTAGCCTAAAGGAGGTGGATCAATCAGCACAGCCCCCATAACCTCTTGTGGATATAGGTTATTGAATGCCGTAATGATATAAGATGCATATGAGCCACCAGTAAAGTAATACGGCATTTTAACACCGGCTACTTGAAGCAGTTTTTTTAGCCTTTTAGCCATATCATCGACGGTGAAAGGCACGGGACCTTTTTCACTTTTTCCAAGACCTGATCGATCATATAAACAAATACTGAAATCATTTTTCAATTGTTTAATATTCTCCAACCAAACCCCATCAGAACCAGAACGACCGAAGCCTTGCTCAACTATTAATTGAGGCTTGTCATTTTCGTAGCACTCAAGATACAACTTAAACCCACCAACATCATATAGTCCTGACGTTGTTGGTTGTAACTCTTGCTCTGTACCTGGTGCACCAAAGCTAATAAAAATTGAGAATAACCATATAATTGATTTCATTTAGACTCCATTCCCTCGATGAGGCATAACTTCGGCATGACACGATTGTGTACGCCCGACATGGGCATTGACTTATGAGGTGAAAGTCCTCTGTAGGAAGATCACCGTTTAAATAACACGCTATTATTAAACGATAGACACTCGCGAATGGCAAGGGCTAAATCGCGAGAGATAGTCTGGAGGCGGAGTTTTTCAAGTTAGTTGTCGCCTCAAGTTAAATTTTATGCCGCCCGCATTTCTTCTTTTTTCTCAGGATTCAAATTTACTTCGTTTATCATCGGAGTTTTTCAAGTTAGTTGTCGCCTCAAGTTAAATTTTATGCCGCCCGCATTTCTTCTTTTTTCTCAGGATTCAAATTTACTTCGTTTATCATTGACCAATCTCGTGACTTTCCTGACCAACGACTTGGGTTATTCAATTTAGCTGCGTCGTTTACCTGCTGACGCTTG